>NZ_JBQKGN010000006.1:0-132404 GCF_052118785.1 Collinsella sp. LCP21S3_A9
TTGAGGACCAGGTCTTCGGCGTTCATGCTGCCCCCATCATCGCGGTCTACGGGGTCAACGATATGGCACCGTGGGGACACATGTATGTCAATCCTGGTCTAACAGAGCCTTAAATAATCATTCGGAACAAATTTATTTTTATCCCCGTCCCAGAAAAATCATCGGGTGTGGTTTTGGGCAAACAGTCTAGTTGCGCTTGAGATGGACGACGGTTTCGCAGTGGAAGGTTTGCGGGAACAGGTCGACCGGCGTGATCTTGACGGGGGAGAAGGTGCCTTCCTCGACAAAGCGCTTAAGATCGCGTGCCAAAGTCGCCGGATCACAGCTCACGTAGGCCACGTCGCGGGCGCTCGTGCTGGCGATGAGGTCGATTGCCTCGGGTGCCAGACCTGCACGCGGCGGGTCGACCACCAGGACATCGGCATCCTGGTCGGGGAACTCGCGCACGGCATCGCCGCCGATGACATCGACGTTATCGAGCTTGTTAATCTCGAGGTTGCGGCGCAGGTCGCGCACGGCCGGGCCATAGGCCTCGACGGCGGCAACAAAATCACAGCGGCGGGCGAGCGGCAGGGTAAAGGTGCCGGCGCCGCAGTACAGGTCCATGGCAAGCTCGTCTTCTTGCGGGTCGAGCGCCTCCATGACAAGCTCGATCAAAATCTCGGCGCCCTTGGTGTTGACCTGGAAAAACGATGGGGCCGAAAGGCGCATCTGGCCGTCGGCGATGTTCTCGGTCCAGGAGCCCTCGCCGGCGAGCATCTCCACCTTGGAGACGCGGCGGGCCTTCTTCTCGCCCTTGCTCATGACGCGCACTACGCTCGTGGGGCGAGCGGCGTCTGCCAACACGCGCGAGACCTGCGAGCGCGGGAAGGAGCCCGTGGGCGTCCAAAGTGCGACCTCGAGCGCCTTGGTGCGACGCGAAGCGCGAATGCCCACGCGCTCCAGACCCAGATCGTGACTGCCGCTCAGATAGTTGAGCGCGCCGACGACCGATTTGAGCGCCTTGGGAAAACGCTTATCGAACAGCGGGCACGAATCTACGGTGACGATCTTGCTGGGATCGACGCCGTGCATGCCAAGGCGAACGCGGCCGTTAACGAGGGTGGGCTCCAGCTCAATCTTGTTGCGGTAGCCCCAGTCGTCCTTGGTGTGGCGGATGGGCTGGACAAGATCGTTGACCTGCTCGGGGGCGAACTTGCCAATGCGCTCGAGCGTGGAGCGCAGGTTTTGCTCTTTGGCGGCAAGCTGCGCGGTGCGCGAGAGATTGCCCCACGAACAACCGCCGCAGACGCCCACGAAGGGGCAGGGGGGCTGAATGCGATCGGGGCCCGGCTCCAGAATCTCGGTCGTGCGGGCGCGCATAAACGACTTGCCGTCCTGCACGATCTCGGCCTCGACGGTGTCGCCTGCCACGGCGCCCTGCACAAAGACGGCCTTGCCGTTGTCGGCGTGCGCCAGTCCGTCGGCGCCGTAGGTCATCGATTCTATGGTGAGCTTCATGTTCCTGCCTGTCATTCGCGGTATTGTTCGCAACCATGGTAGCAGTGAAAAGCGCCCCGTATTTGGGGTATTCCTCAAATACGGGGCGCTTCTACAAACGTCTATTTCGTCTTGCCGGTAATGAGCGTCTTAAGGCCTAGGCCGATCAGGCCCAGTCCCATGCGCACGCGACCGGGGCGATGGCGCTCGATGGTCTTGGCCTTGCCAGCGGGCTTCTCGCGGCGGGCGCCCTTCTCGGACGCGGGGTTGGCCGTCTGCGGTTGGGGCCGAGGAGCAGGCTCGGACTCAGGCTCTATGACGGTTGCCTGAACCTTCTGGACCTCGGGTGCGGCCGGCTGCGGTTCGAGCTCAGGCTTGGATGCGAGCGTAGGTTCTGCCTTGGCGACGGCCTCGGCGTTGCGATAGGCACGCTCCAGCAGAGCTTCCTGCGAGTTGAAGGGTTTCTCGCCTTCTTTGCGCTTCACGGGAATCCAGGTGCCGTCACTCGTCAGACTGCGTGCCTTCACGTTGTCGCGCAGCTGCATGCCCATGTACTCGTGCACCTGGGCGCGGCAGGTGGGGTCGAGCACGGGGAAGGCGATCTCCACGCGGTGCTCGGTGTTGCGCGTCATCATGTCTGCCGAGCTCAGGTAGATCATATCCGAGTCCACGCCAAAGGCATAGACGCGCGCATGCTCCAAGAAGCGTCCGACGATGGAGCGCACGTGCACGTTCTCGGTCTTGCCCGGAACACCGGGCTTGAGGCACGAGATACCGCGGATGATCATGTCCACGCGCACACCGGCACACGATGCCTCGGCGATCTTGTCGATGACCTCGCGGTCGGTAAGCGAGTTGAGCTTAAAGAACACGCGGGCGGGCTCGCCGACAAGGGCACGCTGAATCTCGCGGTCCAGGCCGCGCATGATGAGCGGCTTGAGGCCCACGGGCGCCACGCCCAGGAAGCGGTAGTCGCCGCGCAGGTTGCCCAGCGACAGGTTGCGGAAGAACAGGTTAGCGTCCTCGCCGATGCCGGGATGCGCGGTCATGAGCATAAAGTCGCTGTAGAGCTTGGCCGTCTTCTCGTTAAAGTTGCCGGTACCCAAAAGCGTCAGACGGGTAAGCGCCATGCCCTCGCGATAGGTGAGCTGGCAGATCTTGGAATGGCATTTAAAGCCCTCGGAGCCGTAGATAACGGTGCAGCCGGCCTCTTCCAGCCGCTCGGCCCATTCGATGTTGTTTTGCTCGTCAAAGCGGGCGCGGAGCTCCATGAGCACTGTAACCTCTTTGCCGTTTTCGGCAGCATCGATGAGCGACTCGCACAGGCGGCTTTGTTTGGCCACGCGGTAGAGCGTGATGCGAAGCGAGATGCACTCGGGGTCGTAGGCTGCTTCGTGCACCAGGTCCAAGAACGGATTCATGGTCTCGTAAGGGTAAAAGAGCAGCTTGTCATGCTGCAGCACCTGATCGCGGATGGAGCGGGTCATATCGATGGTGGGGTTGGGCTGCGGCCTAAACGGCGTAAAGAGCAACTCGTTGCGTAGATGCTCGGGTATTTTGCCCTCGATGCCAAAGACATAGCCCAGGTTGAGCGGGATATCGCAGGTAAAAACCGAGCGGCGCGAAAGCTCGAGCGCTTTGCGGATGGTCTTGAGCGTTGGCTTTTCGAGCGAGCCCGATACGGCGAGCACCACCGGCTGCAGGCGCAGGCGCTTCTTGAGGATGCGCTTCATGTGCTGGCGGTAATCCTCTTCCTCCTCGACGCCCTCGCCGTCCGGATCGATGTCGGCGTTGCGGGTGACGCGGATGAGCGCGCGGTCGAGCGGCTTATAGGAGCCGAAGCAGCTGTCCAGGCAGGCGAGGATGACGTCCTCGAGCAGAATGTAGGAGTAGGTGCCGGTGGGCGAGGGGATTTCGACCACGCGGTTCATCGAGGCGGGAATCTCGATAAGGCCCAGCAGGCTCTCCTCGTCGGTGATGCCGTCCAGGCCACAAGCCAGATAGAGCGCGCCGTTGCGCAGGTTGGGGAAGGGATGGCGCGGATCGATGACCAGCGGCGAGATGACCGGTGATACGTAGGCCTGGAAGTAGCGGGTTACAAAGGTATGTTCCTCGGGCGTAAGCGAATCGATGCGGGCGCGGTGAACGCCCAAAGCGTCGAGCTTGTCCTCGATGCTCTTAAAGATCGACTCCCAGCGGGTAAGGAGCCCGGGCAGCTCTGCCATGACAGCATCGACCTGTTCGGAGGCGGTCATATTGCTCTTGTTGTCGACGGGCTGTTTTTTGAGCTCTGCCAGATCGGACAAGCCGCCCACGCGCACCATGAGAAACTCGTCGAGGTTTGACTCGAAGATCGAGACGAACTTAAGGCGCTCGAACAGTGGCACAGACTCATCGAAGGCTTCGTCGAGTACGCGGTTATCAAAGCGCAGCCAGCTAAGCTCTCGATTTTGCGTATACGAGAAATCGCGCGGTTTCTTGCGCAGCTTGGCGGCGTTCTGCTTCTTTTCGATTTTGCTCGGCATATGCATCTGTCCGTTCAGTCCCTACAGGGGACGGTAGCCTAACACTATTTCTTATTGTCTCAATTTAGTCGACCTATGGCGCGGACGTATCGCGCGAACGGTATCTTTACCTACTTATTACGCTGACGATCCGAAGCACTAACGTCCGGTGCTTTGAGCAAGCGATCTATATCCTCACTCAACTGGTGAGAATGTATGAATAAGAATGATAGCAAGCTGAATATAATCGAATTTAGGTCGAATCGAGGACAAGCGTCATTTATATGCAGAAAACCGTTTTCGCTATGCAATTTTGAATCATGGATAACTTTGAGTGTTCAATCTTGATTTCCTAGAAAAATAACGTTTACCTAGGAAAATCTGCTTTACGAAACTGAAGTGCATCATGGGAAATCATATGCGATATACCGTTCATCGTACTTTGTTGACCGTTCGGGGGCGAGGTGGAATTGCGGGTGGAAATTGGATATAACTAGAGCTGTCAGCAAGCAGCGCTCCATACGGAGGGGCGCTGATACATTCGGCCCTGACAAGGGCCCGAAAGAAAGGTAGGAGGCCATGACGAAAGGTCTGCACGTGCCTTCCGAGATCGGCAAGCTCAGGAAGGTCTGCCTGCACCGTCCCGGCGACGAGCTCCTCAACCTGCCGCCCGACGAGCTCGAGCGGCTCCTGTTCGACGACGTCCCGTTCCTGGAGGTCGCGCAGCAGGAGCACGACACCTTCGCCCAGATCCTGAGGGACCAGGGCGTCGAGGTGCTCTACCTCGAGAACCTCGTCGCCGAGGTGTTCGACCAGGTCCCCGGCGCCCGCGCCGAGTTCACCGACCAGTACATCGCCGAGGCCGGCATCCGCGGGAAGCACATGCCGCAGATCGTCCGCGAGAAGCTGGACTCCATCGAGGACAACCTCGAGTTCGTCAAGAAGACCATGGCCGGCATGACCAAGGCCGAGATCGAGATGCCCCTCACGGCCTCCACGACCCTCGACTCCCTGGTCAACTCCGAGTCCGAGTCCGACCTGATCATCGACCCGATGCCCAACCTCTACTTCACCCGCGACCCGTTCGCGGTCGTCGGCGAGGGCGTCAACCTCAACCGCATGTACTCGGTCACCCGCAACCGCGAGACCCTGTACGGCAAGTACGTCTTCAAGTACCACCCCGACTACAAGGACGTCTCCCTGTACTTCCGCCGCGACTGCCAGTTCCACACCGAGGGCGGCGACGTGCTGAACATCAACGAGAAGACCCTCGCCGTCGGCATCTCCCAGCGCACCCAGGCCGCCGCTATCGACGTCATGGCCCAGAACATCTTCTGGAACTCCGACTCCAAGGTCGAGCGCATCCTGGCCTTCGACATCCCGGTCTCGCGCGCCTTCATGCACCTCGACACGGTCTTCACCCAGATCGACGTCGATAAGTTCACGATCCACCCCGCCATCATGGGCACCCTGCGCGTCTACGAGCTGACCGCCGGCAAGAACCCGGGCGACGTGAACATCCGCCTGATCGAGGACACCCTCGAGCACGTCCTGGAGGACGCCACCGGCGTCGACCAGGTCAAGCTGATCCCCTGCG
Organism: Collinsella sp. LCP21S3_A9; assembly: GCF_052118785.1. NCBI lineage: Bacteria > Bacillati > Actinomycetota > Coriobacteriia > Coriobacteriales > Coriobacteriaceae > Collinsella > Collinsella sp. LCP21S3_A9. The sequence goes on from NZ_JBQKGN010000006.1 coordinate 5,581, forward strand.
GCGGCGGCGACCCGATCGCGGCCTCCCGCGAGCAGTGGAACGACGGCTCCAACACCCTGTGCGTCGAGCCCGGCAAGATCTGCGTCTACGCCCGCAACACCGTCACCAACGACGTGCTGTACAAGGAGGGCCTGGACCTTCTCGTCGTGCCCTCCGCCGAGCTCTCCCGCGGCCGTGGCGGCCCGCGCTGCATGAGCATGCCCTTCTGGCGCGAGGACCTCTAAGGTTTTCAAAGACCCGTACAGGTCTTAAAGCAAACGTCTAACTGCCATTAGATGTTTCCCATTGGGGCGGTGCGGATCTTTCGCACCGCCCCATTCTTGTTTAATGAAGCTAATTCAACAACAGATAAGGTGGCCATTATGTCTAAAGACAGTCGTGTCGATAACCCCAACGGTGTCGGCTTTTTCGGCCTTGTCGGCATGGTCGTTTCCTCCTGCATCGGCACGGGCGTCTTCGCCCTTACCGGTCAGCTCGCTAACGTCGCCTCTCCTGGTGCTGCGCTCATCGCTTGGGTCGTTTGCGGCCTGGGCTTTTTGATGCTGGCGCTCTCGCTCGCCAACGTGGGTTCCAAGCGCCCCGATCTTGACGGCGCCTGCGCGTACGCGGAGGAGGGCTTCGGTCCTTTCCACGGATTTATCTCCGGCTGGGGCTATTGGCTTTCCGCCTGGCTCGGCAATGTCGGCTTTGGCACCATGATCGCCCAGGTCCTGGGTTCCGATTATTGCCTGGGCACGATCATGCCGGGCGTGTTCTCGGATCCCGTGACCGGAAACCCCGCTGTCGTCGGCGTCGTTGTCGTGTCGCTGGTCCTGTGGGGTATTACGTTCTTGGTCATTCGCGGCGTCGAGAGCGCTGCGGCCTTCAACGCGATCGTCATGGTCATTAAGATTGCCTCCATCCTGCTGTTCATCGTGTTTTCCTGCTTCGCCTTTAATGCCGGTGTGTTTACCGCCGACTTCTGGGGCACCGCCGCGCGCAATGCCACGATCATCGCCGCCAACGGCGTTGAACTCGGAAGCGTTGCCAACCAGGTCACGCAGTGCATTCTGATCATGATGTGGGTCTTCATCGGCGTCGAGGGCGCTTCGGTCATGTCCGGTCGCGCTAAGCGCAAGAGTGAAGTCGGCTCCGCCACTATCATCGGCTTGATCGTGCTGCTCACCCTCTACATCGGCGCTTCCGTCATTCCGTACGGCGTTGTTGACTATGCCGATCTGGTTGCGGCTCCCAAGCCTGCCACCATTTCCGTGTTCGAGCAGCTTGCTCCCGGCTGGGGCGGCGCCTTCATCTCCTGGGCCATCATCATCTCGGTGTGCGGCTCCTGGCTCTCCTTTACCATGCTTCCCGCCGAGGTCTCCTCGATGATGGCCGACCACGGTCTGCTTCCCAAGTCCTGGGGCGAGGTCAACGCCAAGGGCGCGCCGCAGATGGCCTTGATTATCGTCGGTGCCCTGACGGAGGCGTTCATCATCATCGCCACGTTCGCTGCCGACGCTTATACCTTCGCGATCTCCATGTGCACCGTGACCATCGTTGTCACCTGGGCCTACGCTGCTGCCTATCAGGTCAAGCTCTCTCGCGAGCGCGGCGAGTCGGGCCAGGCTCTTATCGGTATCCTCGCCCTGGTGTTCCAGGTCGTCGGCGTGCTCTTTACCGGCTGGGGTTTCTTGCTGCTTGCCTGTCTGGGCTACATTCCCGGTTTCCTGTTCTATCGCAAGGCACTCACCGAGTCTGGTCAGTCCATGGGCAACGGCCAGGTTATCTGTGCCGTGGTGATCGCCCTTTTGGGCATCATCTCCATTCCCATGACCTTCGCCGGCATCATCCCCGTGTTCTAGCGATTGGAGCCTAGCCATGGATATCAAGACAATCGGCGTTGAGGAATGGCTCAACGTTTGGGAGAAGAGCGCTACGTGGGATATCGCCCAGTCGACGATCTCGTCGCTTACCATGGGCGAGTTGCGCGCGCTCGACGAGCAGGACGGCGCTACCTTCTACGAGCGCCTGGACCGCGAGAAGATGAACTACGGCTGGATCGAGGGCTCGCCCGACTTTAAGGCCGAGGTCGCCAAGCTCTATCGTCGCGAGGTCAATCCCGATCACATTCTTCAGACCAATGGCTGCACGGGTGCCAACCTCAACGCCATCATGGCCGTGGTCGAGCCCGGCGACCACGTGATTGCCGAGTGGCCTACCTATGCGCCGCTCTACGAGATCCCGCGTACACTGGGCGCCGAGGTCGAGTATTGGGAGCTTCGCGAGGAGCTCGGCTGGAAGCCCGATATCGAGGAACTCAAGCGCCTGGTTCGCCCCAACACGAAACTCATCTGCATCAATAACGCATCGAACCCCATCGGTACGGTGCTTGATGCCGATACGCTCGGTCAGATTGCCGAGATCGCCCGTTCGGTGGGCGCCTACGTGCTGTGTGACGAGGTGTATCTGCCGCTCGAGAACACCGAGTCCTTTATGTCGATGGTCGACGTGTATGAGAAGGCCATTGTCACCAACTCGGTGTCTAAGACCTATTCGACGCCTGCAGCCCGCGTGGGTTGGGTCGTGGCCGACGAAGAGGTGTCCAATCGCATCCGTACCTATCGCGATTACACCATGATCTGCGGCGGCGTGTTCAACGATGCCCTGGCGACCTATGTGCTTGAGCACAAGGACAAGATTCTCGAGCGCAACCGCAAGATTGTGTCTGGCAATCGCGATATCGCGCAGGCTTGGATCGATACGCAACATCGCGTTTCCTGGACGGCCCCGCAGGGCGTGTCTACCTCGTTTATCCAGCTTGATATTCCCGAGGACGACGAGGAGTTCTGCAAGCGCCTGTTGTCCGAGAGGGGAGTGCTGCTGGTGCCCGGCAGCCGTTTTGAGCTTCCCTGCGGCGCACGCCTGGGCTACTGCGCGAGCGAAAATGTTCTTCGCGAGGGCCTGAGGCTTCTGGGCGAGGCTCTGGCCGAGTTCGATCGCTAATCCCTTGAGGCCCTCGAAGGACTAAACCTTACTTGGCCCTAGGTGTACCGAATGCAGACCCGCTCCCTTTTGGGGAGCGGGTCTGCATGTCTTTGCCGCCGGAAAAGTCAAGTTGTTACAAATGGGGACGCAAAATCGATCGGGTATTCGACGGGCCTTATACTAAGTTTCCGGTGAACGGTATCCAACGTCTGGTAAACGGTAATCTGTTTGCTAAAAATGAATAGGACAAACTTTTTTATGAATAAAAATTAAAATGGTTGAGAGACAGCAAGAATAGCGAATTCTATTCATATCGTTGCACGAAATATGCAATATGAGGGTGGTTTAACAAAGTTTAGTTCCATTTGATTTTTGGATTGAAAACGCGTTTAAGCACGTAAATAAACTTTATTAAGATGAAGTGTGCCATGCGTGAAGTATATGTGTATGCCGTTCACCCCCTATAAAAAACCGTTCGGGGGCAAGGTGGAAGTATGGGTTGATTTTGGATATAAATATGTCGTCAGCAATAACGCCTCACACGGAGGGGCGCTAACGAATCGGCCCTGACAAGGGCCCGAAAGAAAGGTAGGAGGCCATGACGAAAGGTCTGCACGTGCCTTCCGAGATCGGCAAGCTCAGGAAGGTCTGCCTGCACCGTCCCGGCGACGAGCTCCTCAACCTGCCGCCCGACGAGCTCGAGCGGCTCCTGTTCGACGACGTCCCGTTCCTGGAGGTCGCGCAGCAGGAGCACGACACCTTCGCCCAGATCCTGAGGGACCAGGGCGTCGAGGTGCTCTACCTCGAGAACCTCGTCGCCGAGGTGTTCGACCAGGTCCCCGGCGCCCGCGCCGAGTTCACCGACCAGTACATCGCCGAGGCCGGCATCCGCGGGAAGCACATGCCGCAGATCGTCCGCGAGAAGCTGGACTCCATCGAGGACAACCTCGAGTTCGTCAAGAAGACCATGGCCGGCATGACCAAGGCCGAGATCGAGATGCCCCTCACGGCCTCCACGACCCTCGACTCCCTGGTCAACTCCGAGTCCGAGTCCGACCTGATCATCGACCCGATGCCCAACCTCTACTTCACCCGCGACCCGTTCGCGGTCGTCGGCGAGGGCGTCAACCTCAACCGCATGTACTCGGTCACCCGCAACCGCGAGACCCTGTACGGCAAGTACGTCTTCAAGTACCACCCCGACTACAAGGACGTCTCCCTGTACTTCCGCCGCGACTGCCAGTTCCACACCGAGGGCGGCGACGTGCTGAACATCAACGAGAAGACCCTCGCCGTCGGCATCTCCCAGCGCACCCAGGCCGCCGCTATCGACGTCATGGCCCAGAACATCTTCTGGAACTCCGACTCCAAGGTCGAGCGCATCCTGGCCTTCGACATCCCGGTCTCGCGCGCCTTCATGCACCTCGACACGGTCTTCACCCAGATCGACGTCGATAAGTTCACGATCCACCCCGCCATCATGGGCACCCTGCGCGTCTACGAGCTGACCGCCGGCAAGAACCCGGGCGACGTGAACATCCGCCTGATCGAGGACACCCTCGAGCACGTCCTGGAGGACGCCACCGGCGTCGACCAGGTCAAGCTGATCCCCTGCGGCGGCGGCGACCCGATCGCGGCCTCCCGCGAGCAGTGGAACGACGGCTCCAACACCCTGTGCGTCGAGCCCGGCAAGATCTGCGTCTACGCCCGCAACACCGTCACCAACGACGTGCTGTACAAGGAGGGCCTGGACCTTCTCGTCGTGCCCTCCGCCGAGCTCTCCCGCGGCCGTGGCGGCCCGCGCTGCATGAGCATGCCCTTCTGGCGCGAGGACCTCTAAGTCTTTCCGTTTCCGGTGCGGTCCCCCTACAACCGCACCGGTTTTGCCTGTCAAACGGGCAACACTAATACTTGCGTAATTCATTTTTCGAAAGGAAACGAACCATGGGTGTTAACCTCTCCGGCCGTAGCTTCCTCAAGCTCCTCGACCTCACCACCGAGGAGATCGAGTACCTGCTCAAGCTCTCCAAGAACTTCAAGGACATGAAGCGCGCTGGCGTTCCGCACCGCTATCTCGAGGGCAAGAACATCGTTCTGCTCTTCCAGAAGACCTCCACTCGCACCCGCTGCGCCTTCGAGGTCGGCGGCATGGATCTGGGCATGGGCGTCACCTACCTCGATCCGGGTTCGTCGCAGATGGGCAAGAAGGAGTCCATCGAGGACACCGCCCGCGTTCTCGGCCGCATGTATGACGGCATCGAGTTCCGTGGTTTTGCCCAGGACGACGTCGAGGAGCTCGCCGCTAAGTCCGGCGTGCCCGTGTGGAACGGCCTGACCACTGAGTGGCATCCCACCCAGATGCTCGCCGACATCCTGACCGTCCAGGAGAACTTCAACTACGACATCAAGGGCAAGACCCTCGTCTTCATGGGCGACTGCAAGAACAACGTTGCTCGCTCCCTCATGGTTGTCTGCTCCAAGCTCGGCATGAATTTCGTGGCCTGTGGCCCCGAGGAGTGCATGCCCGCTGACGACGTCATCGAGGCCTGCAAGCCCATCGCCGAGGCTAACGACTGCACCATCAAGCTGACCACCGACGTCAAGGACGGCGTCACCGGTGCCGACGTTATCTACACCGACGTGTGGGTCTCCATGGGCGAGCCTGACGAGGTCTGGGCCGAGCGCATCGCTCAGCTCACTCCGTATCGTGTCACCTCCGAGGTCATGGCTATGGCCAACCCGGGTGCCATCTTCCTGCACTGCCTGCCCAGCTTCCACGACACCAACACCACGATTGGCGCCGAGAAGTGCGAGCAGTTCGGCATTACCGAGCAGGAGGTCACCGACGAGGTCTTCGAGAGCCCCGCTTCCAAGGTTTTCGACGAGGCCGAGAACCGCATGCACACCATCAAGGCTGTCATGTACGCAACGCTCAAGTAAGAGCCTTTAAGCATTTCGCTCGGGGTGTATTGCTGCACACCCCGAGCGGTTTGTCTGGTAAATATCTTGCGTCGGGCGGTGGGCACGGCACGGAAGATCCGCTTCGCGCGAGAAAGTTAAATGATTTATGAAGGGGGGATGAGAACCATGACTGAGACCGCAAAGAAAAAGCGCGGTATGCCTTCATCGTTCACCATTCTTCTAGCTCTGCTGGCAATTGTTGCAGTGATTACCGTTATCGTCTCCGGCACGTCCGGCGGCGCTGTTACTGCAGCCCGCCTGAGCGATTTCTGCACCGCCCCGATTCTGGGCTTCGCTGACGCTCTGCCCGTCTGCCTCTTCGTTATGATCTTGGGCGGCTTCCTCGGTATGATGACCGAGACCGGCGCCCTGGACAACGGCATTGCCGTTCTGGTGCAGAAGCTTAAGGGCAACGAGATCATGCTCGTTCCTGTCCTTATGCTCATCTTCTCCCTCGGTGGTACCACCTATGGTATGTGCGAGGAGACCGTTCCCTTCTACGCCCTGCTCGCCGCTACTATGATGGCTGCCGGCTTCGACCCCATGGTCGGCGCTGCTACCGTCCTGCTCGGCGCTGGCTGCGGCTGCCTCGGTTCCACGGTTAACCCGTTCGCCGTCGGCGCTGCCGTCGACGCTCTGACCGGCGTTGGCATTGAGGTCAACCAGTCCATCATCATCGGCCTCGGTGCCGTCCTGTGGATTGTTACCACGGCCATTTCCATCTTCTTCGTCATGGGCTATGCCAAGAAGGTCAAGGCTGACAAGGGTTCCACCATCCTGTCGATGCAGGAGCTCAAGGACGCCGAAGAGGCTCACGGCAAGGCTGCTTCCGAGGTTAACAAGGAGGTCAAGCTCACCGGTCGTCAGAAGGGTGTTCTGATCGCCTTTGCCTTCACCTTCGTCGTCATGATCGTCGGCTTCATTCCGCTGGCCGACCTCAACGAGGGCGTTGCCAACTTCTTTGACGCTGGCGCTGTCTACGATGCCGACGGTAACACCGTCGTCCAGGGCTGGTCTGCCCTGATCACCGGCCTGCCCATTGGCCAGTGGTACTTCGACGAGGCTTCCACCTGGTTCTTCCTCATGGCTATCCTGATCGGTATCATCGGTGGCCTGTCCGAGAAGCAGATCGTTAACACCTTCATCACCGGCGCTGCCGACATGATGTCCGTTGTTCTCGTCATCGCCCTCGCCCGTGGCATCTCCGTCCTCATGGCCAACACCGGTCTCGACGTCTACGTCCTCGACGCTGCCGCCAGTGCCCTGGCTGGTCTGTCCGGCGTGATCTTCGCTCCCATGAGCTTCCTGGTCTACTTCGGCCTGTCCTTCCTGATCCCCTCGACCTCTGGTATGGCTACCGTCTCCATGCCCATCATGGGACCGCTGGCTGTTAAGCTCGGCTTCTCGCCCGAGGTCATGGTCATGATCTTCTCCGCCGCCATCGGTGTCGTGAACCTGTTCACCCCGACCTCCGGTGCCATCATGGGCGGTCTCGCCCTGGCCAAGATCGAGTGGACGACCTGGCTCAAGTTTGCCCTTAAGCTCATCGTCGTTCTCTCCGTCGTCTGCGCCATCATCCTGACCGTCGCCTGCGTGTTGATCTAAGTACCCAATGGGTGCCCCACGGAAACCTTGACGATCCTGTAGAGGATCACTTGGTCATCGTCTGTCCGGTGGGGTCAACCCACCGGTAGACTCCTACCTTTAGCCCCCTCCCGTTCCGTGCGCGGGAGGGGGCGCTCTTATGTTGCGCGGTTCTACGAACCGCGCAGCCAGTTGACGCTGCGCGCCGCCCAGAACGACAATTTGTCATTCAAAAGGCAAGGCATGACCAAAAGGTCTATGCCTTGCCTTTTTCATGCCAACTTGTACGTTCTGGACGGCGCTCGCTGACTTATGCTCAACCTGCGACGTTTCCCTTGCTGGTGCAGGGAGCAGCTTGCTCGCTCTGGCGCCCGTGTCTGACTTATGCTCAACCTGCGATGTTGCCATTGTTGGTGCAGGGGAAGTGCGTTTGGGGCAGCTAATTTGGGACGGGGCTTTTTTGACTACCCCCACATTAAGGGTAGTCAAAAAAGCCCCGTCCCAAATTAGCTGCCCCGGCCTCGTCGGTGGGGGAGGGTCTGCTCCGCTATAATCGCCTAGGACATTAAATGGAAACGGGACGGGAGCCATACATGCGCCAGGGTTTCGACAACGCGAAGTATATCGAGCTGCAGGCTGCTCACATTAAGGAGCGCATCTCGCAGTTTGGCGGCAAGCTGTATTTGGAGTTTGGCGGCAAGCTGTTCGATGACTATCATGCGAGCCGCGTGCTGCCGGGTTTTGAACCGGACAGCAAGTTCCGCATGCTCAAGAGCATTGCCGACGACGTCGAGGTCATCATCGCAATCAATGCGAACCATATCGAGAAGAACAAGGCCCGTGGCGACTTGGGCATTACCTATGACGAGGACGTCCTGCGTCTGGTCGATCTGTTCCGCGGGAACGGATTTGCCGTTGCCGCCGTGGTCATCACGCAGTATGCCGGTCAGCCCGCTGCCGACGTCTTCCGCAATCGTCTAAACGCGCTCGGCATTCCCGCCAAGCTGCACTATCCCATCGAGGGCTATCCGCACGATGTCGACCTGATCGTTTCTGATGAAGGCTACGGCAAGAACGAGTTTGTCGAGACCACGCGTCCGCTCGTTGTCGTGACGGCGCCCGGCCCTGGCTCGGGTAAGCTCGCCACCTGCCTGTCGCAGCTGTATCACGAGCACAAGCATGGCACCGCTGCCGGCTATGCCAAGTTTGAGACCTTCCCGGTCTGGAATCTCCCCCTCACGCATCCGGTGAACATTGCCTATGAGGCTGCCACGGCAGACCTCGATGACGCCAACATCATCGACTCGTTCCACCTTGAGGCATACAACAAGACCACGGTCAACTACAACCGAGACGTTGAGGCGTTCCCGGTTGTTCGCGCCCTCATGGAAAAGATCTTGGGCGAGAGCCCCTATCAGAGCCCCACGGACATGGGCGTCAATATGGTCGGTTTTGCCATTACCGATGACGATGCATGCCGAGATGCCTCCAAGATGGAGATCGTGCGTCGCTATTTTGCCGCGGTTGAAAGCGTGCGCCGTACTGGCGTGGGCGATGAGCAGGTCGACCGTCTCAAACTCATTATGAAAAAAGCCGGCATCGACAAGAACTATTCGCCGGCACGCTCGGCTGCTCTCACCAGGGAGCAACTGACGGGCGGTCCCGTGGGTGCCATGGTGATGCCGGACGGTTCGGTAGTGACCGGAAAGACCTCAACGCGTCTGGGTGCCGCGAGCTCGCTCATCATGAACGCGCTTAAGCATGTTTCAGGCGTCGATCTTGAGCTCGAGGTCATCAGCGATGAGGCGATTGAGCCTATCAGCAAGCTCAAGACGCATTTCCTTGGCAGCAAAAACCCGCGTCTCCACACCGACGAGACGCTCATGGCGCTCTCTATCACCTCGGCCACGAGCGAGACGGCTACTCGTGTTCTTTCGGGTCTTGAGCAGCTGCGCGGCTGCGACGCCTTCTTTAGCGTGATTATCTCGCCTACGGACGAGACGGTGCTGCGCAAGCTGGGCATTAACGTGTGCTGTGAGCCCAAGTTTGAGCGCCGCGGTTTCTTCCATCGCTAAGATTGAGATGAGACGCCGCATCGGAGTGCGCACCCGATGCGGCGCTTAGGGGGTTTTAGGGCTATATTTGCCGAAATTTAGGCCGTTTACCTGCCCAAAAGCGATTTGCGCGGTATACAATTACCTCAGTGGATACATCCTTTGCGGGGCTACCCATGATGGATGTTGCCGGCCATCGAGGGATGCGCCGGTCATGCGCGGTGCTTTTGATGCTCGTGCTCGGTTTGAGGAGGCTGCCATGGCGGGCAAGGGTCGTGCGAGTGTCAACGATATGAAGCGTGTCGAGGTGCTGGTGCTGATGGAGATCGCTCGGCAATCTAAGGGAAACGGTGTGCCGTACGGTTTCTCGCGCAAGACACTCTCCGAGTGCGTAGGGGTTTCGCCGTATCGTGCCCGCGCTGCAATCGACCGTTTGGATTCTGATGGCCTTATCGAGGTCGTTTCTCGTTATAACGATGATGGCGGCCAGCTTGCAAACGGCATATGCCTGACCGAGCGAGGCGAGTGGTACCTTAAGGGTGTTCGTGCCGGCATGCTTGTTCAAGATATGTTGAAGGATGAGACTGCCGATCGGTAACAACACGGCAGTTTCGACGAGCCTGCACCGCCCAAAGCTACTTGGGCGGTGTTTTGTTTCGAGATGGAGAAATGCGGGCATGCGGGTGAAAAATAGCGAGCGGCTTGCTTTTCGAGTATTACAATGAAGACCCGTAAGATGTGAATGGAAAACTTCTACGGGAAGCGCAGGTAATTCAATATGACCAAGCATGTGTTTGTAACCGGCGGCGTAGTTTCGTCCTTGGGTAAGGGCATCACCGCGGCCTCGTTGGGCCGTCTGCTCAAGTCACGCGGCTACAAGGTGACGATGCAGAAGGCCGACCCGTATCTGAACGTCGACCCCGGCACCATGAGCCCGTTTCAGCATGGTGAGGTCTTCGTGACCGAGGATGGCTACGAGTCCGACCTGGACCTGGGCCATTATGAGCGCTTTATTGACGAGAATCTTACCCGTGATTCCAACTTTACGACCGGCGCTATCTACAAGAGCCTGATTGCCCGCGAGCGTCGCGGTGACTTTTTAGGCGGCACCGTTCAGGTGATTCCGCACGTCACCAACGCCATTAAGGATAAGTTCCGCCGCATCGAGGAGCAGACCGGTTCCGACGTGGTCATCACCGAGCTGGGCGGCACGATTGGCGATATCGAGTCGCAGCCGTTCGTGGAGGCCATCCGCCAGTACCGTAAAGAGGCCGGTCCCGAGAACGTCTGCTACATCCACGTGTCGCTCGTCCCCTATATCGCCGCCGCGCACGAGGTCAAGACCAAGCCCACGCAGCATTCGGTCAAGGAGCTTCGCAGCTTTGGCATTCAGCCCGACATCATTGTGCTGCGTTCTGATCACCATATCGACGATGCCATCCGTGGCAAGATCGCAAGCTTCTGCGACGTCGATACCGACTGCGTCTTTACCAACGAAGATTGCGCGAGTATTTACGACGTGCCGCAGCTGCTCGCCGAGCAGGACTTTGACCTGCGCATTTGCGAGCGCCTGGGCTTGGACCCGCGCGAGCGCGACATGAGCGAGTGGAACGAGTTCCTGCGCAAACAGAATCATGCCAACCACCATGCCGACAAGGTCAAGATCGCCGTTGTGGGCAAGTATACCCAGCTCCCCGATGCCTACCTGTCGGTTATCGAGGCCCTGCATCATGCAGGCGTTTTCTATGATCGTCATGTGGACGTGCAGCTGGTCGACGGCGAGAGCCTCGACGAGCAGAACGTCTCCGAGGTGCTGGGCGACGCATCGGGCATTTTGGTGCCCGGCGGCTTTGGCAAGCGTGCCCTGGAGGGCAAGATTCTTGCTGCCGAGTTTGCTCGCGAGCATAAGATCCCGTATCTGGGCATTTGTCTGGGCATGCAGGTCGCCGTGTGCGAGTTTGCCCGCAACGTGGTCGGCCTTGCCGGCGCTAGCTCCTCCGAGTTCGATCCGGACGGTCCGTTTAGCGTAATTGACCTGATGAGCTCGCAGGAGGACGTGACCGAGAAGGGCGGCACCATGCGCCTGGGCGCCTATCCGTGCAAGCTCGCTGCCGATACCCTTGCGCGCGAGGCCTATGGCGAGGAGCTTGTCTATGAGCGCCACCGTCATCGCTTTGAGTTCAACAATGCCTTCCGCGACCAGCTCGAGGACGCGGGTTTGGTTATCTCGGGTCTTTCGCCTGACGAGCGTCTGGTCGAGATGGTCGAGCTGCCGCGTGACGTGCATCCGTGGTATGTGGCCACCCAGGCCCACCCCGAGTTTAAGAGCCGTCCGACCAAGCCTCAGCCTCTGTTCCGCGAGTTCGTGCGCGCCTCGATTGGCCAGCACGAGGGTGTCGATCGCCTGCAGGTGACGCCCATGAACCTCGCGACGGACTAAGGGTGCCAGCGAACGAAAGACATACCGAAGATACTCCCTCGTTGCTCGATACGGTGACGGGGGAGTATCTTGATTACCTTGCGGTCGAGCGAGGCTTGGCGCGCAATACGATCGCGGCATATCGTCGTGACTTGACGACTTACTGTTCCTACCTGGAGCGGGCCGGTGTTGAGTCCTTTGAGGGCGTGAACCGTCAGATAATAGAGGGTTTTGTCGGTGATCGGCGCGACGGGGGCTACTCCGATGCCTCGGTGGAGCGTGCAGTTGCGGCCGTGAAAGGTTTGCATGCCTTTTTGGTTCGCGATGGAATCGTCGCCCAAAACCCGACGGCTGCACTGCGCCTGCCCAAAAAGGCGGAGCGCCTTCCGGAGTGTCTCTCGGTAGGGGATGTCTCGGCGCTCCTCGACCAAGATTTCCCGGAAGGGGAGATGGGTTTGCGGGACCATGCCATTTTGGAAGTGCTCTATGGATGTGGCCTGCGCGTGAGCGAGTTGGTGGGGCTCGATGTGGGCGACGTTCATTTTGACGACGGCTTTGTGCTGGTGCGCGGCAAGGGCTCGAAGGAGCGGCTTGCCCCACTCGTGGGAAGTGCCGCACGGGCTATGGCTCAATATATTGCTGATGGGCGTCGGCGCCTGGCCGCTCATGCCCGCGGGTCAAAGACGCCGGCAGTCTTTTTAAATAAGAACGGTGGTCGCCTGTCGCGTCAGAGTGTTCACGTCATATGCGAGCGATACGGGCGTCAGGTGGGACTGGTGGGACTTCATCCTCATACCTTGCGTCACTCCTTTGCGACCCATATGCTTGCGGGCGGTGCCGACCTGCGCGTGCTACAGGAGATTTTGGGACATGCCGACATTTCGACCACACAGGTCTACACGCATGTCGACCGTACGCAGCTGACCGAGGTCTACCTGGCGGCTCATCCGTTGGCGCATCGCTAGCGACTCTTTGACCTGCATATTTACAACTAATGGGGGACGGACCCCGGGTTGTCGTGACGCGGTTTTGTGCGCGTATCGGCAATCTGGGGTCCGCCCCATCTTTTGTCTTGCGCCGATGCGCCGGTGGGTCGCGCGTGACGTTGGTGGGGAAGTTTGGGGGGCGATGTGAACGGCGCGTAAAGGGACACAAAATTCGCCTCAAGGTCAACTTGAAGGTTGAGGTTGAAAGCCGGGCTGCTACAGATGGCATCCCGGCTTTGCTGTAAACACAACATATTGTGTTTTCGAACATATGAACGAGGGTGTTTTACAGCATATAGAGGGTGGAGTGGTGGGGTGTTGTGGGGGAAGGTGTGGGGAAAGATGTTGAAAAATGGGGCAGTTCCCCATATTATTAATGACGTCGACAGGCGGGGTGGTTCCCCGCGTACGTGCCATCTGAGTAACCGAGGGGAGGGCGCACATGGGAATGACAGGTGCATACGAGCGCAATCTCGATGCAAAAGGTCGTCTGTCCCTGCCTGCACCCCTTCGCGAGGAGCTTGGAGAGCATGTTCGCGTGTTCAAAGCCCTGGATGTCGATGCTCTGTACGTGTTCTCTGCCGAGGCCTTCGATAAGTGGGTCGAAGGACTCTTCGCGGGTCGTGAGGGCCACGAGGGTTTTAACCCGCGTGACATCAACGACCAGAAACTCATGAGGGCGATCAACAAGCGCACCACCTCGATGGATGTGGACAGCGCCGGTCGTATCGGTCTTTCTGAGTCTCTCCGCAAGCAGGCGAACCTCGACCGCGAGGTCACGGTTGTGGGCAACTACGACCACCTCGAGGTTTGGGACCGTGCTACGGCCGATGAGGACGATGACGATGAGGCTCTGCTGGACCTCTTCTTCTCGTAAGGGCAAGGCATGAGTAACGGATGGAGCGTGGGATCTTGACACAAGAATATCGGCATGAACCTGTCATGCTCGGCGAAGTGCTTGAGTCGCTGCAGCTAAAGAGCGGATCTGTCGTCTGCGATTGCACCCTTGGCGGTGCCGGTCATTCGGTAAAGATGGCCGCGCAGGTGGGGGAGACGGGTCTTTTGCTTGGCGTCGATCAGGACGACATGGCCCTCGAGGCCGCTGGTGCCCGTCTGGACCGCGAGGTCCCCGGCGTCCCGCATCAGTTGCTGAAGGGCAACTTTGGCGACTTGGACGAGCTGCTTTGCTCGGCCGAGGTGCCCGGGGTCGATGGCTTCCTGTTCGACTTGGGCGTTTCGTCACCGCAACTCGATATCCCTGGCAGGGGCTTTTCGTATAACGAAGATGCCCCATTGGACATGCGGATGGATCCGGGTAACAACACCCTAAACGCAGCTGAGGTCATCAACACCTATAACGAACACGACCTCGCCCGGATTCTACGCGTCTATGGCGAAGAGAAGTTCGCCTCGCAGATCGCACGCGAGATCGTGCGTCGCCGCGAGTCCGAACCGATTGAAACCACCGGTCAGTTTGTCGAGATCATCAAGGCTGGCATTCCGGCTGCCGCTCGTCGGCATGGCGGACACCCGGCCAAGAAAAGTTTCCAGGCCATTCGCATCGAGGTCAATCATGAACTCGATGTGCTCGAGAGAGGACTTGACGCCGCCACCAGGTGGCTCAACCCGGGCGGACGCATCTGCGTCATCTCGTATCACTCGCTCGAGGACCGTATCGTAAAGAACCACTTTAAGGAGATGAGCCAGGGGTGCACGTGTCCGCCGGAGATTCCGGTGTGCGTGTGCGGCAACGTGCCGATACTCAAGGTCATCACCCGCAAACCCTTGGTTGCCCAACCCGATGAGGTTGCGCGCAACCCTCGGGCGAGATCAGCCAAAATCCGCGTGGCGGAGCGCTTGTAGCGTTACGCGCGCGATATTGGACCTCCCGCTCGCACCATAAACGAAGCTTAAACACACTACCAACGTACTCGGGATGGGAGGCGGCATATCATGGGCTACAACACCTCAAACGCAGCACTCGCCTATGATATGAACGCCATGCCCGCCTACCGCGAGGCACCGCAGGCGCCCGCTGCTCCTCGTGAGCAGCGCACACCGCGCTTTGATGTCTACACGGGCGCGGGCCGTCAGGCAAACCAGGCGGTAAGCCCGGTTTTCATGAGCGTTCTTAAAACGTTTTGCATCATTGCGGCTATCTTCATGACGATTGGCGTCGCCCGCGTGGCGCTTGCAAGCGTTACGGCCCAGGTGCTCAACAGCAACGCCGAGCTGACTAACACGCTCGAGAAGGCGACCGATGAGAGCTCTGACCTTGAGGTCATGCACTCTGTTTATGGTGCCGATACGCGCATTCGCGATCTTGCGGGCGCTTATGGCATGGTGGAGCCCAGTGAGAGCGTTACACTTGATTTTTCGCAGGATGCAGCCGCGGGCGCTAGCTCGGCTGCGGCTGTCCAGTAATAAGGCGGTAGCTGAGTATGACAAATGATTATCACCGCGGTCCAGACGGGAGTCGCGGGCAGGGACGTCCCTCTTCGCGGGGACGTTCTGGTTATCAAGGATCGGGTCGGTCATCTTACAACTTGGGGTCGAATCGTGGCAACGACCCAACGTCGCGCCTTCGCGGCTCGGATGACCCTCAAGTACGCAATAGCAGATCGAATAGACGATCTTCGACCGAATGGCTTACGGGGACGCCATTGCCTCGCCGTAATGTCGTCATGGGTTGTATCGGTTTGGGCCTGGCTGCGGACGCCATCCGCCTTACCGACTACCAGATCGTAAATGCCGATGAGTTGCGCGGGCGCGCCGATGCTCGACGCCTGCTTGCGGAGACGCTTTACGCCAAACGCGGCACGATCTACGACCGAAACGGCAACGTGCTGACGTCGTCGGTCGAGTGCAGCAATGTCGCCGTGAATCCACAGCTGATCGAGGATGTCGATAAAACGGTATCGGCCTTGGTTAAGGCGACTGGAATCGATAAGAAGACTTGCCGCAAGCTGGTTCAGTCCGATGGCACCTGGGTGTATATCAAGCGCCAGGTAGACGAGGACGATGCCGCGGCATTGAAGAAGAAAAATCTGCCCGGCGTGCTCTTTGAGCAGGCGATGAAGCGGGTGTATCCATACGGCAATCTGGCTTCGCAGGTTCTAGGCGTGGTGAACGTTGACAACGTGGGCCTAACGGGACTTGAAAAGCAATATGACAAATTGCTGACCGGAACAAACGGCACGCTGGTACGAGAGCGTGCGAGGGACGATAGCTATATTGCGGGTGGCGCCTATAAAAAGGTTGCCGCCATCGATGGCGTTGACATCGTGACGACGCTGGATGTCAATATCCAGCGTGCAGCAGAGGACGCTCTGGCGGAGGCGGTCGAGAAGACCAAAGCCAAGAACGGTTCGGCTTTGGTGACAGACCCTACTACCGGCGAGATTCTGGCCGCCTGTTCGTATCCGACCTACGACCCGACCAATCTGGAGAACGCCAAGACCGAGGATATGAACTTGCGCTTGGTCACCGATGCGTATGAACCCGGTTCGGTCTTTAAGACGCTCGTTGCAGGTGCGGGTTTCGACTTGGGCGTCGTGCGCTCGAGTACGTCGTTTGAGGTGCCGGCGAGCATTAAGGTCGGCGACGATACCGTCACCGATGTCGATAAGCGTGACTACGCCATGACCATGGATGTGCGCGAGATGATGCGCCGCTCATCCAATGTTGGCTTTGTGTTGGTCGGGCGTAAGATCGGCGCGGACGATTTTGCCGCGTACGTGGACAAATGGGGCGTTGGACACAGTTCGGGCATCGATTTTCCCGGCGAGAGCCTTGGCATTGTCAAGGAGCGTGACCAGTATGACGGTGCCACGTTGGGCTCGATGAGTTTTGGCCAAGCGCTGTCTGTCTCGCCGATCGAGATTGCGCGCGCCGTGGGCGGCATTGCCAACGGCGGCGTGATGATGACGCCGCACTTTTATAAATCCAGCAAAGGCGAGGAGAAGGACTGGGGCGAGGGCGAGCAGGCGATTTCTGAGGACGCCGCCGCCCAGGTGATATCGTGCATGCAGACGGTCGTTTCCGAGGGCACGGGTGTCGGGGGCGCCGTCGACGGTTACGACGTGGCGGGTAAGACCGGTACGGCCGAGCGCGCCGATGAAAAAGGCGGCTACCTCAAAGCGAGCTATATGTCGTCCTTTATGGGGTTTGCCCCGGCGCAAGCACCCAAGGTTTTGTGCTATATCACGCTCGACGGAACGCCGAGCGGTTCGGATGCTGCCGCCGTGCCGTTCCAGATCATTATGGCTAACGCGCTCGATGTGTTGGGTATCCCACGCACCAAGTAGGGGGTTACAATCCTGAAAAGGGCTGTCGATTAATCTGGAGGGTGTTCACATGCCCTGCACCACGCATGCGCGGCGCTGGGATACAATACGCCGATAGCATTATTAGGTTTACAGGGGAGCTGCAATGATAGAGATCGCCGTCAACAACCTCGCGGCCGCAACAGGGGCCCGGACCGTGACGGGAGAAGCCGATCGGGTATGCCGTGGGTGCGTTATCGACTCGCGCCAGGTTGAGGAAGGCACGATTTTTGTTGCCTTTCCGGGTGAAAAAGTCGACGGCAACGATTTTGCTTCCCGCGCCATCGAATCGGGTGCCGGCGCTGTTGTGATGACGCGCGAGCCCAATGCCGAGCTTGTATCGCTGGCTCAGCGTAAGGGCTGCGCCATCCTGCACACCGATGATCCCGAGGAATTTTTGCTGCGCCTGGCACATGCCTATCGCACGCAGCTTGGCTGCCTCGTGGTTGGCATTACCGGCTCTATCGGTAAGACGACGACCAAGGATGTCCTTGCGGCAGTGCTTGCCAAGCGCTATCGCGTTTGGGCCACCAAGGGTAATTTCAACAATCTGATCGGTATGCCGCTCACGGTTTTGGCCGCTCCTGCCGACACCGAGGTGCTGGTTCTCGAGATGGGTATGAACCATTTTCACGAGATCGAGCGCCTTTCTCGGTCCGCCAATCCCAACCTTGCCATCGTGACCAAGATCGGCACCTCTCATATTGGAATCCTGGGAAGTCGCGAGAATATCGCCCGCGCTAAGTCCGAGATTGTTGGGGGCATGTGTGCCGCCGACGACCTTCTCCCGTTGCTGGTTTTGGGCGGCGAAGACGACTTCACCCCGTTCATTCGTGAGACGTTTGCCGAGCCCGCGGGTATCGACGTGATGCTGGCGGGTGTTTCGGATGTTGATGAGGTTTGCGCCCGCGGCATTCACATTGATGACGAGGGCCGCCCGGTCTTTACGCTTGACTTTGGCATGGGTGAGTCCGTTGACACCATGCTCGCCATTCCCGGCGTCCAGTCCGTTCCCAATGCCGTTAAAGCCGCCGCAGTTGCCTATCGTTTGGGTGTGACCCCCGAGCAGATCGATGCTGCCTTTAGGGGTATCGCGATTACCGGTCATCGTCAGGAGATCAAACACGCCAAGAGCGGTGCCCGCATTATCGACGACTCGTATAACGCCAGCGCCGAATCCATGGCTGCTGGCCTTGACCTGCTGTGCTCGCTTTCGTGTTCTGGCTCTCGAATGGCGATTCTGGGCGAGATGGGCGAAATGGGCGACGAGGCCCCCCGCATGCATGAGCTGGTGGGCGCCTATGCCGCGGCTAAGAAGCTCGATATGCTGGCGTGCGTGGGCGGTGAGCTGGCCGCTCGTATGGCCGAAGCCGCGCGCATGATGGGCATGGACGAGGACCGCATCCAGGTGTTCTCCGATTATCAGCAGGTGCTCGACCGTATGGCCGGCGCACTTGAGAAACATGACGTTGTGCTGGTCAAGGGCTCTCGCTTTGTCGAGCTCGACCGCTTTGTGGAAGGTGTGTGCTAGCCCATGTTCGGGAACCCCGCGTATCCTACATACCAGGCCTTTTTGGGACTTGGCATCGCCGCCGCCATTGCGCTGCTGCTCATGCCGTGGTGGATCAAGCTTCTTAAGGTCGAGGGTATCGGCCAGCAGGTCCGCGCCGATGGACCCAAACGCCACCTGATTAAGCAGGGCACGCCCACCATGGGCGGCGTTGTCATTCTCGTAGCCGTTTCGCTGACGTGCCTTTTGATGGGCAAGCTCACCACCGAGCTTGTGCTCGTGCTGCTTGCCACGCTTGCAACCGGCGTTCTGGGCCTTATCGATGATTTGACCTCTGTCACGCACGGTCGTTCGCTCGGCCTGACGCCCCACGCCAAGATGATCGGTCTCACCATTATCTGCGTCACGTTTACCGTGCTTGCCGTCAGCTGGTGCGGCGTTGCCCCCGAGATTCGTTTTCCTGGCGGTCTGACGATTGACCTCGGCATCTTCTCGACCACCATTGGTGGCCTTACCTTTCCGTGGCTCTACATCGTCTTTTGCTGGCTGATGATCGCCGGTCTTTCTAATGCCGTGAACCTGACCGATGGCCTGGACGGCCTTGCCGGTGGCACCTCCATGATTGCCATGCTTGCCATGGCTGCCATGGCGTTTTTGCACGGTGACGTAAACCTGTCTATCTTCTGTACCGCATGTGCTGGTGCTTGCCTGGGCTTCCTTTGGTTCAACTGCTATCCGGCGAGCATCTTTATGGGTGATACCGGCTCTCTTGCCTTGGGTGCAGCCTTTGCCTGCACGTCCATTATGACCAACACCGAGGTCGTCTCGCTCATCATCGGCGGCCTGTTTATCGTCGAGACCCTGTCGGTCATGATTCAGGTCGTCTACTTCCACTTTACGCATAAGCGCGTCTTCCTTATGGCGCCCATTCATCATCATTTCGAGAAGAAGGGATGGGCCGAGACTAAGGTCGTCATCCGTTTTTGGATTGTCGCTGCCGCTTTTGGCGCTCTGGGCCTTGCCCTGTTTTTCCAGTTGGGATAGTGGTTTTTCATGCCTCTTGCAGATTCCTTTAGCCTGCTCGTCTTGGGCCAGGGTAAGTCCGGTCTAGATGTCGCTCGCTGGGCGCTTGCGCACCCCGAGCGCGTGAGTACCGTTACCGTGTACGGTGGCGGCACGTCCGAGCCCAATGATGCCACGCGCTCGCTCGAGGCGCGCGGGGTATCGTTTGTCTACGGAACCGAGCAGGTCGAGGGCGCGTTTGATGTATGCGTGACGTGTCCGGGCATCTCGGAGTTCTCGGCATTCTTTAAGGCTGGCCGCGATCACGCTGCCCAGATCATGGGTGAGCCCGAGTTTGCCTACCGCCTGTCTCCCCAAAATTGGATCGCCATTACGGGCACCAACGGCAAGACAACCACCACGTCGCTGACCGACTACCTGCTTAAGGCAGCGGGCGAGGCGAGCGTTGCTGTCGGTAATATCGGTGAGCCTCCGGTGAACGAAATCGACGACCGCGCGCATAACGAGTGGTTTGTAGCTGAGCTTTCGAGCTATCAGATCGCAACGAAGACCGAGCTTCACCCCCGTGTGGCGGTGCTGCTCAACATTACCCCCGACCATCTGGGCTGGCACAAGAGCCATAAGAACTATGCGCTCGCCAAGATTAAGCTCTTCGAGAATATGGTCGATGATGACCTTGTGGTTATCGACGTCGAGGATGCCGGTATCCATGAATTCGATGAGTATGTCTACACGCCGGGTCGTCGCATCTGCAAGGTCGCCTTTGACGAACCTGCGGGCGAGGACGCCGCATTTGTGCGCGATGGCAAGATGGTCATTCGCCTGAAGGGCGTCGAGACCCCGCTCATCGCCACGTCCGAGCTCAAAATCTCCGGACATCACAATGTCATCAATGCCCTGTGCGCTGCCACGGCCGCCCTGGCCGTCGGTGCCGATGTCGACGGTGTGTGTCGCGGCCTGGCCTCATTCCAGCCGCTGGAGCACCGCGTTGAGCCCTGTGGCGAGATCGATGGCGTGCGCTACGTCAACGATTCCAAGGCAACGAACACCGATGCGGTCGAAAAGGCCCTGACGGCGTTTCCCGACGACGACGTGATCTTGCTGCTCGGTGGTCACGATAAGGGCACGCCACTCGAGTCCTTCGCCCGCGTTGTCATGGACAACGTGCGATCGGTCGTCTGCTTTGGCGATGCGCGCGAGCGCTTTACCGCCGCTATGGACGAGGCCGATGTCGATGGTGACGTTGATATCGCTCAGGCTGACGACCTGCGCGACGCCGTCGACGTTGCCCGTTCGCTGTCGAGCCGAGGCGACGTGATCCTGCTTTCTCCCGCCTGTTCTTCGTTCGATGAGTTCTCGGGCTACGAGGAGCGCGGCCGCGTGTTTAAGGACTACGTGGCCCAGCTTGCCGCCGCAGCGAAATCGCAAATGGAATAGGGGCCGCCGGTGAGAGAGGAGAGCCCCCGACAAGATATGAGGAGGCCCGACTCGGACCGTGCTTCCTCGCAGCGCAGTACGCCGCGTTCCGGTCGCGGCGGGCAGACGCTCAGCGAACGCTATATTGCCGGCGTCCCCGCCCGCATCATGCGCCCTCGTTTGATATTCATGGCGTGCCTGTTTACTTTAGTGTGCTTTGGGCTGCTGATGGTGTACTCGGCGTCATCGGTCGAGGCATTGCACGAGAACGGCTCGGCGACGTTTTTCCTGGTTCGACAGGCTACCTTTGCCGGAGTTGGCGTGCTTGCCATGGTTGCGATCGTTCGCGTCTTGCCGGACAGCTGGTTTGGGGAAAATGTACTTAGGATCTTCCTTATCGGCATGATTCTCTTGCTGTTTGCGGTATTTCTTGTCGGCAGTGGCAGCCGTGGCGCCACGCGCTGGCTCAACATCGCCGGTATTCAGTTCCAGCCGTCTGAGTTTTTAAAGCCGTTTGCCATCGCGTATTCTGCCATCATACTCGACCGTTTCTTTTCGCCCGGTGGCAACATCAACGAGTTCCTTCGTAAGATGGTCGTCTACTTGGGCATTTCGCTCTTTTTGATCTTTATCCAGCCCGATTATGGCACCGTCTTGATCATCTCGCTGACCCTCATGTGTATGGCGTTATTTGCGGGCCTAGACCCCAAGTTTATCATCGGCGTGATCATTCTCGTCATTGTCATGAGTGTGTTTGCGCTTGTTGCAGAGCCGTACCGCATGGTGCGTGTTCAGGTTGCCCTGAACCCTTGGGCCGACGAGTATGGCGATGGCTATCAGGCAACGCTTGCCATCATGGCGTTTGCTTCGGGCGGCTTGTTCGGCCGCGGCATCGGTAACTCCACCATGAAGTATTCGTATCTGCCCGAGGCACACAACGACTATATTCTGGCCATTATCGGCGAGGAGGTCGGTTTTGTCGGGACCGCGCTGCTCTTCCTGGTCTTTGCGATGCTGATTTACTCAGCGTTTCGCATTGCCGAACAGGCTGCGGACCGTCGCGGAGCGCTCATGGCATCGGGTTCCGCAGTCATTCTCGCGGTACAGTTTTTGATCAATGCGCTGGGCATCCTCAACGTGTTTCCCATGACGGGTAAGCCGCTGCCGTTTATCAGCTACGGCGGTTCGTCGATTATCGTATCGCTTATGCTTGCGGGGCTGATCTTGCGCGTCTCGCACGAGAGCGCCCGTCGTGATGAGTACGACCGTCGCCGCGAGAGCTTTGCCGTTATGGACGAGAGCACCGCCGGCGTGCCCCATGTGCGCGGCGATCGCCCTTCGCGCAACGGTTTTACCGTCTTGGATGGCTCTGCGTCCGAGCCGGCGGCTCGTCCGCGCCCGCGAACGGCTCCGCAGGGGCGTCCCCAACGCCCGAACCCCCGAAGCTCGGGCGGCGGATATAATCGAATCAATTTGAATTCGGACCCGTCGGCGCGTCTGCGCACCGACGATCAGGGACCGCGCGTACGAAGGGATTTTCATGACCGATAAGATGACCGTTGCTATCGCAGCCGGCGGCACGGCGGGACATATCAACCCTGCGCTTGCCTTGGCTGAGGAGTTGCGCGACCGCGGACATCATGTTGTGTTCGTGGGCCAGTCGCACAAGCTCGAGGGTCGTTTGGTTCCCGAGGCCGGGTTCGATTTTGTACCTATCACGGTCACGGGCTTCGACCGCTCCCGTCCTTGGACCGCGCTGAGCTCGCTGTGGCGCGTCAATAAGGCCAAGCGCTCGCTCGCCAGCCATTTCTCAAAGGTTGGCAAGCCCGATGCGGCTATCGGTTTTGGTGCCTACGTCGAGGTCCCGCTGCTGGGCTGGTGCAAGGATGCGGGCGTTCCGTATCTGCTGCACGAGCAGAACTCTGTTCCGGGCCTGGCCAATAAGATGATGAGTTCCCATGCCGCCCGCGTGTGTATCTCGGTGCCGGCTGCGCGCTCTGTCTTTGAGCGCGAGGGCGACCCCGAGCATGTGCTCATGACCGGTAATCCGGTGCGCCGCTCGGTCATTGAGGGCGATCGCGCCCGCGGCCGCGAGGCACTTGGCGTGCCCGAGGATGCGACGCTTCTGCTCGTCTTTGGTGGTTCGCTCGGTGCCCAGCATCTCAACGAGCGCGTAGCCTCGCTCAAGAGCGAGCTGCTGACCCGCGAGAATCTCTACATTTTGCATTCGACGGGAGCCGACGGCTTTGAGGACACCGAGCGTGCTTTGGCGCTGACGTCCGATGAGACGAAGCGCTATCGCGTCCAGCCCTACATTGACAACATGGGCGACATGCTAGCTGCAGCTGACCTGGTGCTCTCGCGCTCCGGCGCCTCGAGCGTGGCCGAGATTGCCGCCCTCGCCGTGCCTTCGGTGCTCGTGCCGTATCCGCATGCCACGGCCGACCACCAGACGACCAATGCGCGTTATCTGGTCGATGCCGGTGCCGGCGTGCTTTGTGCCGATGCCGATATCGATGCTCCGGCGTTTGCCGAGGAGCTGCTGCATCTGGTCGATGACGCCGCAGCGCGCGATGCCATGCGTCAGGCGGCGCGCGGGTTGGCTCAGGACCGCGCCGCCGCACTTTTGGCCGATGCGGTAGAGGGTTTGCGTTAGTTAGACGGGATATCGAGCTTGCGCTCGCGCGGATGCGGTAGGTGCGGTACAGTTAACGGGTTACAGGCAGTGTTTACGCAAGGAGTACACGAGCACATGGCTGATTCCCAGACTGCAACCTCCGCGCCCGAGTTCAAGAGCGCCCACTTTATCGGTATCGGTGGCGCCGGCATGAGCGGTATCGCTCTCGTTTTGCACGAGCGTGGCTATGCCGTTACCGGTTCCGACCTTAAGACCTCGCGCTACATTCGTCAGCTTACCCGTGCTGGCGTGAAGGTTCATGTGGGCCACGAGGCCGCCACGATCGATGAGGTCAAGCCCGACGTGGTCGTGGTCTCTACCGCTATTCCCGAGTCCAACCCCGAGCTTGTGCGTGCTCGCGAGCTCGGTATTCCTGTGTGGCCCCGCGCCAAGATGCTCTCGGCTCTGGGCCACGGCTACACCACCATCGCTGTTGCCGGCACGCACGGCAAGACCACGACGTCCTCGATGTGTGCCACCATGCTCGACCGCATGGGTCTGGATCCCAGCTTTTTGATCGGCGGTATCGTCGAGGGTTACGATACCAACGGAAAGAACGGCTCGGGTGACTACTTTGTCGCCGAGGCCGATGAGTCCGACAGCTCGTTCCTGTTCCTGAACCCCAACGTGGTCATCGTGACCAACGTCGAGGCCGACCATCTCGACCACTACTCGGGCATCGAGGAGATCGAGGCCACCTTTGCCAAGTTTATGGGCCTGGTTGGAGAGAGCGGTACCGTCATCGTTTGCGGTGAGGACCCGCATCTGGTCGAACTCGCCAAGTCGACGGGTCGCCACGTGCTTTCCTATGGCTTTGCCGAAACCAACGACGTCGTCTGCGTGCATCCGGATGTCAAGGGCATTCAGAGCGACTTTACCGTTCGCTTTGAGGATGGGACCGAGCATGCTGTCGAGATCAAGAGCAACCCCGGTCGCCACAACATGCTCAACGCCACGGCAGTGCTAACCGTTGCCCATGTCCTGGGTCTCGACGTCGATGCCGCAGCCGAGGCGCTTTCGAGCTTTGAGGGCGTCCGCCGCCGCTTTACCCATGTGGGCGATATTGATGGCATCAGCGTGGTCGATGACTACGGCCATCACCCCACCGAGATCAAGGCGACGCTCGCCGCCGCCTCGTCGCTAGGCTACAAGCATGTTGACGTCGTGTTCCAGCCGCACCGCTATTCGCGTTTGCAGGCGCTGTGCGATGACTTTGCCGATGCCTTCGCCAATGCCGATAAGCTGCTGCTCATCGATGTGTTCTCTGCCGGCGAGATGCCGATTCCGGGCGTAACCTCCAAGATGCTCGCTGATACTGTGCGCGCCAAGCACCCTGGCAAGGAGGTCGTGTACTGCTCCAGCCGTCTCGAGCTCAATCGTGAGCTCGAGAAGATGGTAGGTGAGGGCGATCTGCTGCTTACTATGGGCGCCGGCGACGTTACGACCGTTGGCCCTGAGTTCATCGAGTATCTGACTGCCAAGAAAGACGCTTAGCCCCTATGGGTCTGTTTAACGCCGTCATGGCGCTTTCGGGCATGATCGACACGGATGTAGTCGAGGATGAACGCCTTGCGCGTCATACGAGTTATCGTATCGGCGGCAAGGCCGACCTCTTCGTGACGTGCCATAGCTATCATGCCCTTCGTCGTGCCGTGGCAGTGCTCGACCGTGAGCAGGTGCCGTGGGTCATTATCGGCAAGGGATCTAATCTGCTCGTTGCCGATGCGGGCTATCGCGGCGCCGTCATTTCGCTGGGGCGTGAGTTTCAGCGCACCGTTGTTGCCGAGGACGGTTGCACGCTGACCGTTGGCGCGGGCGTTATGTTCGCACGTTTGGTCAACGATGCCCTGTCGCGCGGGCTTTCGGGCCTTGAGTTTGCGGTTGGCATCCCCGGCTCGGTCGGCGGCGCCGTATCTATGAACGCCGGTACGCGTACCGAGTGGATAGGTTCGCTTGTCGAGGATGTGGTCACGTTTGACCCGGCATCCGGCATTAAGCATTATGCGGGGTCCGAGATTGCCTGGGGCTACCGTGAGTGCAGCCTGCCGCGTAACGAGATTATTCTCGAGTGTGTGCTTAAGCTCAAGCCTGCGCCTAAGGCCGACATTCGCGAGCGTATGGAGCGGTACCTGACGAGGCGCAAACGCACGCAGCCCATGGGTCGCGCTTCTTGCGGGTCGGTCTTTCGCAATCCACCCGACGCGAGCGTTGGCAAGCTGATTGAGGATTGTGGATTAAAGGGTTTTTCGGTTGGCGGTGCGGAAGTTTCGCCCGTACACGCTAATTTTATCGTTAATAACGGTACCGCCTCGGCCGATGACGTGGCCGCGGTTATCAGGCATGTGCACGGAAAGGTGAGGGAGGCGTATGGCATCGAGCTCAGACCGGAAGTCAAATTCCTCGGCTTCTAGAGCATCGAAACCTACCTTCCGCCGCGCCGGAGGGCGTTCCGGCGCACCCGTCCAGCCTCAACGCAAGCCCCCTGTGTCCTCCAAGCCCGCTGGATCCGTACGGTCCGCCAAACGTCCGGTCGTCGGCTCGCAACTTGGTGGACGCACTGCCGCAAAAAAGACGGTTCACCCGGCTCCGCGCCCCTCGGTGACGTCTAAGTCGGCGATGGGTGCCAAGCCCTCTCGCCCCATAGTGACGCCCAAGCCCTCGCTGGGGGCTAAAGCGACGCATCCCGGCCGTACGTTGGGCGCTGCCAAGCCGCGCTCGTTGACGTCGGTGCCCGCCACTAAGGCACCTGCGACCAATAAGGGTATCAATCCGCTGTCGTCGCTTGGCGCCATGGCGAGTAAGACGTCCGAGGCCGCCTCTGCCGTTAAGGGCAAGGGCAAAATCGTGGGCGGTATCTTGGCGGCTGTGGCCGTGCTTGCCGTCGTTGCCATCGTCGTTATCAATTCCGGCCTGTTTGCCGCTACCGATATTCAGATCGAGGGCAGCGAGCATGTGACCAAGCACGATGCCATGCAGCTGATCAGTCTGCCCGAGAACACATCGCTCTTCAACGTAAATCCCGACCAGATTACCGAAGATCTCAAGCAGAACCCGTGGGTCTCGGGCGTGGACGTTCAACGGCAGTTTCCCCACACGCTCGTCATTACGCCGACGGAGCGCAAGGTCACCGCGATCGCTTATATAAGTTCCGACGATCTTGCCTGGGCCATCGGCGACGATGACACCTGGATCGCACCGCTTTCGACCTCTGTGGAGGTGGACGACCAGGGAAATGTCGTCACTTCGGGTGAGGGCGCCAACACGTTGAGCGGCATCGATGCTGCGTTGGCGCTGGCCAAGCACTACGGGGCCGTGCTGCTTACCGATGTCTCGGCTGATGTCGAGCCGGTCTCGGGGCGGGCTGTTTCTTCCAAGGCCGTTAAAGCGGGCCTGGATTACGTGCGTGGTTTTTCCGGCGAATTCTTGGCGCAGATCAAGGATATTTCTATACCTTCGGTCGAGGCCATCTCGGCGAATCTTGATAATGGCGTTGAGGTCTCGCTGGGCGATTCTGATGATATCGCCAAGAAGGAACGCGTCGTGACCAAGCTTCTGTCGCAGGTAGAGGGCGTAACCTACATTAACGTTCGGTCTCCCGGCAACTATACGTTTAGAAACGCACCGACCGCTTAGCGTCGGTGCGTGGCTTTGTTGAGGGGCCATACCACGCCGTTTATCTGGTTTGTTTGGTTTTCACGGTCAATTATTTGACTGATACGTTCATAATGTGCAAACATAATACGGTTTACCTTTGCATTTACTTTCAACCTGAAGGTTAATGTGCGCAGGGGTCAACCCATGCTATGGCTATAACCTTTGTTCGGAGGACCGACATGCACGAGACAGAGATCAACAACTACCTTGCCGTCATTAAGGTGGTCGGCGTCGGCGGCGGCGGTACCAACGCGGTCAATCGAATGATCGAAGAGGGCATTCGTGGCGTCGAGTTTGTTGCCATCAACACCGATGCTCAGGCGCTCGCGATCTCTGATGCCGATATCAAGGTCCACATCGGCACCGACCTTACCCGCGGCCTGGGCGCTGGCGCCAACCCCGAGGTTGGTCGCAAGGCTGCCGATGAGTCCCGCGATGACATCGCCGAGGCGCTCGCTGGCGCCGACATGGTGTTCATCACCTGCGGTGAGGGCGGTGGCACCGGCACCGGCGCCGCTCCCATCGTTGCCGATATCGCGATGAACGAGGTCGGTGCGCTGACCGTCGCCGTCGTGACCAAGCCCTTCACCTTCGAGGGCCGCAAGCGTAAGAAGAGCGCCGAAGAGGGCATTAAGACCCTTTCCGATTGCGTCGACACCATGATCGTTATCCCTAACGACAAGCTGCTCGACATCGCCGAGAAGAAGACCACCATGCTCGAGGCCTTCGCGATTGCCGATGGCGTCCTTTCCCAGGGCACCCAGGGCATCACCGACCTCATCACCGTCCCGGGCATCATCAACCTGGACTTCGCTGATGTTAAGACCATCATGAAGCAGGCCGGCACCGCCATGATGGGTATCGGTACTTCTTCTGGGGACACCCGTGCCGTCGACGCCGCCCAGCAGGCTATTTCCAGCCCGCTGCTCGAGAGCTCTATCGATGGTGCTACGCGCGTCCTGCTCTCCATCGCCGGCTCCAAGGATCTGGGCATCCAAGAGATCAGCGACGCTGCCGACGTTGTCGCCAACGCCGTCGATCCCGAGGCCAACATCATCTTCGGTACCGTTGTCGACGAGTCCCTGGGCGATCAGGTGCGCATCACCGTTATCGCTACGGGCTTCTCCGACTCTAATGTCAACCGTCAGGACGAGCTCTTCGCTGCCCAGCAGTCCCAGAGCAAGGCTTCCGTTGTCGAGCCTCAGCGTACCGCTCCCGCTGCAAGCTCGGCTCAGTCTGCCCCGACCCGCAATGTCGGCGGTACGGAGCTTCCCAATTTTGGTAACGACCAGTTTGAGCTTCCCGACTTCCTTAAGCGTGGTAGCTTCTAGTTCGTTTTTCTCAACGACCTGCACGGGGTGTGTCCATTTGGATGCACCCCGTTTTGTTTCTCGTTTGTAAACGAAAGTCTCCAATCTCTTTACGTTCCCCTTACGTTTGGTTCCTACCGCTGCGGGTATCCTTTTGTAGAAGTATGGCAGCCGTATGGCACGGACTGCTGCGGCTTGGCCGCGATACTCGTGTTATTAGGAGGCTTTAGTATGGCAGCACGTGCGGACAACGTTTCGCGTGTCGACCATGATGGAGTTACGTTGGTAGAGGGCGCGACGCACGATGTCCGCTTTGCCTTCACCGAACGCACTGGCGGTGTTTCCGAAGATGCGTACTCCTCACTCAATCTGGGCTCGCATGTTGGCGATGACCCCTTTGCCGTTCAAGAAAATCGTCGCCGCGTACTCGAGGCCATGGGTATTGTCGAGTGCGAGCACAACCTGCTTGTCCCCAATCAGGTACACGGTGACAATGTCGTGACGGTGACCTCGAACGGCGCCGATGATCTCGAGAACATTCGCGAGCAGATTGCCGAGGGCTGCGATGCCCTCGTCTGCACGGCGCATGAGGTGCCCGTGATGCTTTGCTTTGCCGATTGTGTTCCCGTTGTGCTGGTGGCTCCCGGCGGCTTTGCCGTGGTGCATTCTGGCTGGAAGGGCACGATTGCGCGCATTTCCGCCAAGGCGTGCCAAGCGCTCTGCGAGGCGGCTGGCTGCAAGCCAGACGACATCTCTGCCTATATTGGGCCCCATATCCTGGGTGACGAGTACGAGGTGTCCCAAGAACTTATGGTCCGCTTTGCCTCCGAGTTCGCGTGCATCGATGCTGCCGCTTCTCGTATGCTCGATCTTTCCGCCGCCATTCGCGAGGCGCTGATGGACGCCGGCGTCGAAGCGAACGGCATTGTGGACACCAAGCTCTCCACCGTTCGTCAGAACGACCGCTTTTATTCCTACCGCAACGAGGGCGGCACCTGTGGGCGCCATGCTGCGATCGGCGTGATGCTATGAGAAAGATCGCATCGGTCCTAAGCGCGGCAGTGCTCACGCTTACGCTGTGTGCCTGCTCCTCGGGATCTTCCACGTCTTCTATCACCGTGGCCGGCTCGACCACCTGCCTTCCCATTGCCGAGATTGCGGCCGAGGGCTTTAAGGAGGAGACCGGCACCGACGTGCTCGTCTCTGGCCTTGGCTCTTCTGCCGGTATCGAGGCCGTCAGCAACGGCACGGCTGACATCGCCAGCTCGTCTCGTGGCCTCAATGCCGACGAGCAGGATCTGGGCCTGACCCCGATTGTAATCGCGCACGACGGCATCGCAGTCATCGTGAACGACGGTAATCCGGTCGACAACCTCTCGACCGAGCAGCTTCGCGACATATACGCCGGTAAGATTACCAACTGGAAGGAAGTCGGCGGAGAGGACCTGAAGATTCAGGTTATTAACCGCGATGAGGCGTCCGGTACGCGCGAGGCCTTCCGTACCATCGTGATGGACGGCACGCCGTTCGATCGTCGCTCTGCCGTTCTTTCGGGCACGGGCCAGGTACGCGATGTCGTATCCCGTTCGCGTGGTGCCATTGGCTACATCTCGCTGGGTTTTGTCGAGAGCCTCAACGCTAAGACTTCGGTTAAGGCTGTTTCGGTCAACCATGTCGAGGCATCCGAGAAGACGGTCGCAAGTGGCGGCTATCCCATCTCGCGCGACCTTTACTTCTTTGTGAAGGGTACGCCTTCGCAGCGTGCACAGGACTACATTGACTATGTGACGTCGGAGAAGATGGACAAGCAGATTCGCGAGGCGGGCTTTATTCCCGTCACCAACGACGGAAAGGGGAGTGAGTAGCATGGAAGCACAGGAAACCCCCCAGATTGAGCGAGAGGCTCAGGCGCCCAAAAAGCGTGAGTTGGCGTTGGTGTCGCGCAGCACCTATCTCAAAGAGAAGGCGCTGCAGTGGATCTTCTTTGCTTGCGCGTTCTTGGCGGTCGTTACCGTCATCCTGATTTTTGTCTTTACCACGTACTCGGCGTTGCCCGTCTTTACCGACATCGGTCTGGCGGACTTCTTTAGCTTTACGTGGGCGCCCTCCGAGGGCCACTACGGCATCATGTCGCTGCTGGCGGGCTCTGGTCTGGTGACGGTCGGTGCGCTCGCCATGGGTGTGCCCCTGGGTGTGGGCACGGCCGTGTATCTGGTCGAGATCGCCGGCAAGCGCGTGCGCAGTCTCATCAGCCCCGCCGTCGACCTGCTGGCGGGTATCCCCTCCATCATCTACGGTTTCTTTGGCATGGTTATCATCCGTCCGTTTATCGCGCAGCTGACCGGCGGTCTTGGCTTTGGTGCGCTGACGGCGTGGCTCGTGCTCGCCATCATGATCGTTCCCACCATCACCACGCTCACCATCGATGCCCTCAATTCCATTCCCATGGGCATTCGCGAGGCATCCTATGCCATGGGTGCCACCAAGTGGCAGACCA
The DNA here is from genome assembly GCF_052118785.1 of Collinsella sp. LCP21S3_A9. NCBI lineage: Bacteria > Bacillati > Actinomycetota > Coriobacteriia > Coriobacteriales > Coriobacteriaceae > Collinsella > Collinsella sp. LCP21S3_A9. Next base: position 36,961 of record NZ_JBQKGN010000006.1, read on the forward strand.
TATACAAGGTCGTGCTGCCTGCAGCCAAGTTGGGCATCGTCGATGCGATTGTCTTGGGCATGGGTCGTGCCATCGGTGAGACCATGGCCGTGCTCATGGTCGTTGGCAACGCTCCGGTCATCCCGGACAGCATCTCGAGCCCCATCTCGACGCTCACGAGCCAGATCGCGCTCGACATGAGCTATTCCTCGGGCCTGCACCGCTCGGCTCTGTTTGGCATGGGCGTGGTCCTGTTTATCATTTCCGCCGCATTGGTGGGCATCGTCCGTCTGATTTCCAAGAAGAAGAGGGGGTAGGCTATGTCCGATTCCGTTGACACGACGGTCGATACGACCTCGTCGCGCGAACGCATCAAGCGTGCCCTTTCCCATGGTAAGAAGGGCCGCATCAACAAGGATCTGTCCAACAAGATTATGCTCGGCGTGTTTCGCGCCGCGGCCTATATCACCACGCTGGTACTGGTCGCCATCATCGCCTACGTAGTTATCAACGGTCTGCCGCACATCTCGCTCGACTTTATCTTTGGCTGGCCGCAGGGAGTAAACGCCGAGGGCGGCATTTGGCCCACTATCGTCTCGACCGTCTACGTGACGGCGCTCGCCATGCTCATCTGCACGCCGGTTGCCGTCTTGGCTGCGGTCTATCTGGCCGAGTATGCCAAGCAGGGCAAGGTTGTCGACATCATTCGCTATGCTGCCGATGCCCTGGCCTCGGTGCCCTCCATTGTTATGGGCCTTTTTGGCTACGCCTTGTTTGTCGAGGCCATGGGCCTGGGTCTTTCGATGGTTTCGGCCGCCCTGGCGCTCGCACTTCTGATGCTGCCCATTGTCATGCGTACCACCGAGGAGGCAATCCGCGCCGTTCCGCGCTATATCCGTTGGGGCGCATATGGCCTGGGTGCCACCAAGTGGCAGGTCGTCTCCAAGATCGTGCTTCCTTCGGCTTTTGGCCGCATCGCCACCGGCATCGTACTTGCCATCGGCCGCGCCATCGGCGAGACCGCCGTGGTGCTCTACACCATGGGCCAGGCCATCAACCTGCCTATTTCGCCGCTCGATTCCGGTCGCCCCATGACCGTTCACCTTTATCTGCTTGCCAATGACGGCATCAACATGAACGCAGCCTACGGCACCGCGCTTTTGCTGATGGCGATTATTCTGGCCTTCAACCTGTTTGCGCGTTATCTGTCGCGCAAACGCCGCTAGTTAAGGAGTCCCATGTCCGTCTATCAGTCCGCTCCCACGCTGGAGCAAGCGGCCATCACGGCCAAGGATTTCAACTTTTGGTACGGTGACTTTCATGCGCTGACGGGGCTCGACCTCAACATCGCCAAAAACGCCATTACCTCGTTTATCGGCCCTTCGGGCTGCGGCAAATCGACGTTTTTGCGCTGTATCAACCGTATGAACGACCTTATCGAGGGCACGCGCGTCGAGGGCACCATGACGCTCGACGGCAACGATATCTATGCCGAGGGTGTCGACCCGGTCGACCTTCGCCGCCGCGTGGGCATGATTTTTCAGCAGCCCAACCCGTTCCCTAAATCCATCTACGAGAATGTTGCTTTTGGCCCTCGTCTGCAGGGCGTGACTAGCAAAAGCGACCTCGATGACATCGTGGAAGAATCGCTCAAGCGCGCCAACCTCTGGAAAGAGGTATCCAATCAGCTCAACAAGGATGGTTTGGCGCTTTCGGGCGGTCAGCAGCAGCGTCTGTGCATCGCGCGTGTGCTCGCGGTGCAGCCCGATGTCCTTCTGATGGACGAGCCCTGCTCCGCCATCGACCCCACGTCCGTCTCCAAGGTCGAGGATCTGATGGCCGAGCTGGCGCCCGAGATGACGATCATCATCGTCACACATTCAATGCAGCAGGCAGCTCGCATTAGCGACTACACCGCCTTCTTCTTGCAGGAGGTTGCCGGCGAGCCCGCCACGCTCATCGAGTATGGTCAAACCGACGCGATCTTCACCAGCCCGGTGGATTCGCGGACGGAAGACTATATCACCGGCCGCTTTGGCTGATCGGTGCGACTAGTCCCGAGCCGATCGGACCTGGTCCGGTGCGTATTCACTGTGCGGGCGGCATGACCGCACCCAACTGATTGGAGTGAACCATGCGCAAACTGTTTTCCCGTCAGCTCGTCGAGGCTCGTCACGAGATGTTGAGCATCTACGAGGCTGTAGACCTGGCTCTTCACGACGCCGTGAAGGCCTATGTGACCGACGACCGCAAGCTCGCCACCAAGACCAAGAAGCGCACGCTTTCGATTGACGCGCGCTGCGCCAACCTGGAGGCCGTGTGCTACAACCTGATCGCTACGCAGTCGCCGGTCGCCTCCGACTTCCGCTTGCTGCAGACAATCATCTACGTCGACTTTAACCTGCAGCGCATGACCGATAAGGTTCGCCAGATCTGCCGCGCCACGCGTCATATGGTCAAGGCCGATATCTCGCTGCCCCAGGAGCTCGTCGGTACGGTTGAGGCCGAGGCCGAAGCCGTATACCAGGTGCTGGGCTCGTCGCTTTCCGCGCTCGTCACCAACGATATGTCCATCATCTGCAACCTGGCCGTCGAGGACGAGCCGGTGCATGCAGCCTATGAGAAGTTCTTCCGTACCTTCAACCGCATGGACGCGGGAGAGTTTATGGACGACGACAGCAACTATGACGATCTGCGCCGCGCCATCATGGTTTCGCGCTACCTCGATCGCATCGCCTCGATTTCCATCGATGCCGCCTGCCGTCTGACCTTCCTTTTGACCGGCCAGCGCATGAACGCCGGCGATATCGCCCGTACGGACGAGGATGAGCTCGAGAGCATGCGCGTGCCTTCGGGCGAGGGCGTCATCATGAGGCCCGCTGTCGATGCGCGCTTTGTTGCCAAGGTGCCCGCTAACGAGGTGAGCGAGGGTCTTCGCTACCTGCTCGAGCACCTCGAGGACGAGGACGATACCGAGGATGACGAGGAGTAGGGTAGCTCCGTTCGTCGAAAGATTGTAAATACCTAAGTGAGCGCGGCCTTGCACATGCAGGGCCGCGCTCTTGCGTTAGCATGGGACTACTTGTACGTCTGTCTGCGGAGGCGATTGGCAATGGATAATTATTTGAACGTGATGCGCGCTCGCCGCGAGCAGATTCTCGAACGCTTTTATGCCGCACTCGATCGCGCGGGCCGTTCTCACGATGCCGCACGTCTGATTGCCGTCTCCAAGACCGTTGGCGTCGATGAGACCGTTGCCGCCATCCAGGCAGGGTATCGTCATTTTGCCGAGAACCGTCCGCAGGAGCTTGTTCGCAAGCTTGCGGGGTTGGCGGAGCATCCGGAGCTGCCCGAGGTGCGCTTCGATATGATCGGTAATCTTCAGACCAACAAGATCAATGCGGTGCTGGGTGCGGCCGAGCTGATTCATTCGGTGGGGTCGCTTCATTTGGCGCAGGCTATCTCGAGCCGTGCCGTCCGCAAGATTGAGGCGGGCGAGCTTGCCGGTCCTCAGCATGTGCTGATCGAGGTCAATGTAAGCGGCGAGGAGTCCAAGGGCGGCTTTTCGCCCGATGAGGTTCGTGCCGCGGCTGGCGAGCTTGCGGAACTTGAGGGAATTTGTGTGCAGGGGCTTATGACCATGGCACCCCGGGGGAATAAGGATGTGGCGCGCCGCACCTTTGCCGGGCTGCGTGAGTTGAGGGATGAGCTGGAGACGGCACACCCCGATCTGTGTCTGCCTGAGCTTTCTTGCGGCATGAGCGAGGACTTTGAGCCTGCCCTTGAGGAAGGCTCGACGCTTGTTCGCCTGGGCAGGGTAGTATTCAGCCCGGAGTTTGAAGTAAAATAAGAGCCTGAAGTGCGCGCTGATTGTCAGAGCGCCTGCATTAGACCGTGAGAGGACACAACCATGGGTTTCCTTGACGAAATTAAAAATAAAATGCACCTAGGCGGCCAGCAGGGTTATGACCAGGGTTATGGCCAGGATGATGACTACGGTTACGATGACGGCTATGACGACGGCTATCAGAACAACGGCTACAGCGGTGCTTCGGGCGAGGGCTTCTACACGCAAGATGAACCGAGCAATGGACTGCTGGGGCAGACACGCCGCGGAGAGGCTGAGTCGGTTGCTGTGTACACGCGTTCCGGTCAACTGATCGGCGACGACTCCCGTCACGCTACGACGTACAATCCGCCTTCGCGCTCTCAGGATGCCGCTGCGGGCGGTTATCGTCCCGGCGCCTATGACACGCCGTCAAGCTACGCCGAGAACGCTCGGGTCCGCGCTGCCGCTGCGCCCGCTCCTGCTGCAACGCCGAGCGATGCCTCTGCCTATGCGAGCAATATCATCAACGCCACGCCTCAGTTGCCGGCCTACGTTCTTCGTCCGGAGAGTTATGACGACGTGGAGACGGTCGTGCGCCGCGTGCGTACCAAGCAGCCTGTCGCGCTGATCTTTGTGGGCGTTCGCACCGAGGTCGCCAAACGCGTCCTGGACTTTAGCTATGGCTTTGCCTGTGGCCTGGGCGCTTCGGTCAAAGAAGTGGGCGATCGCGTGTTTATGGTGCTGCCCGCCGGCTGCGAGGTCAAGGATTCGGATCTTAAGAAGCTTCGCGCCGACGGCTATCTCAAGTAAAGACAAGGTGAGGAGATTCCCATCAACATCTACACCATCGTTCAGCTTGTCAACACGCTGTTTAATTTTTATTCCACGTTGATTGTGGTCTACTGCTTTATGACGTGGATTCCCATGAAGCAGGGTGGTTTGCTACAGGATATCGCGGCGGTGCTCGACGGCGTTTGCGGCCCTTGGCTCAACCTGTTTCGCCGGTTTATGCCGCCGATGGGCGGTATCGATTTTTCACCGGTCGTTGCGATTATTGCGTTGCAGTTGGTGCAGAAGCTCATTCTGCAGCTACTTATAGGTATACTCGTATAGGACTGGCTCAGTAACCTATGTCGGGCGCTTAGCGCCAAGGCGATGATAAAGGAGAACTTGTTATGGCTATTACCCCTGCTGACATCCAGGCTCAGACCTTCTCTGAGGCCAAGCGCGGCTACGATCCCGCCGAGGTCGACGTCTTCCTGGAGACCCTGTCCTCCGAGGTCGACGCTATGCTTGCCAAGATCGTTGATCTTAAGGGTCGCCTGACCGCCACCGAGCAGCAGCTTGCCGATACGCAGGCTCAGCTTGCGCAGGCCCAGGATTCTGCCGCTCAGGCTGCTCCTGTCGCCACTCCCGCTCCCGATTTCTCCGCTCAGGAGCGTCAGATTTCCGCCGCTCTCATTGCGGCTCAGCAGACCGCCGAGGCGATTGTCAACGACGCTAACGAGAATGCTGACCGCATCCGCAACGAGGCCGACGCCAAGGCCCGCGAGGTCATCCGTCAGGCCCTGACCGAGAAGCAGGCCGAGCTCGAGGAGATTGACCGTCTGAAGGCTTCCCGCGAGGAGTTCAAGGCCGAGTATCTCAAGCTCATTCAGCACTTTATGGACGATGCTCAGAATTCCTTCCCGGCCGATCTGCTGGCTTCTACGCCGGTCGGTTCCGCGGCTTCTCCTGCCGTGACCATGCCTGCCGCCGAGCCGCTGCCTGTCGCTGATCCGGTTGTCCCCGTGGCCGACCCCTTCGCCCCGATTGACAACTTTGCCGCGGACGACCTGGACTAGCGCCAAAACTACAATCTAGCTCTTAAAAGGAGCTCGCGCTTGCGAGCTCCTTTTTTTAGCTGTATACGGGTTGGGAAACATAACGCCGAGCTCTGCGTGCGATAGGGCAGAACTCGGCGAACGTTTGAGCGGTAAAAGGTAGGTTTTAGGGCATGGGCCAAAAACTACTTGAGGAGGAAATTGGATAGAGGAATGGTGCGGGCCTCGCGATGCTCGGGGTCGGCAATATGGTCGGCGGGATAGCCGCAGACGAGCATGTGGTAGGGATAAACGCCCTCGGGCAGGTTGAACTGCTCGTGGGCTAGCTCGGGCTTAAAATGGCATACCCAGCACGTTCCCAGGCCCTGTTCCTCGGCCTCCATCATCATTTGATCGCAAACAATCGAGGTGTCGATAGCGCTGGAGTTCATCTGGTCATAGGGACGCACCCAAGCATCGTTGGTAACGCTGCAAATGAGGAAGATGAGCGGAGCGCCAAAGATGGATCCATCACGAGCAAACCGAGGCTGACAAGCAGCTGCCTTTTCCAGAAGCTCAGGCGTATCCAACACCATCACACGGGTTGGATGATTATTGCAAGCAGAAGGAGCAATGCGTCCAGCCTCAACAATGGTATCCACCACAGCCTGCTCAACAGAACGATCCTCAAACAAACGACAAGAATACCGAGACCGAGCCAGATCCAAATACGACATACAAGCCCTCCAACAATTAAAAATCAAACAAACCCAAAGTAACCCAAAGAGTACCCAAAGCAGCAATCAGTCAAACGCTCACCAAGGGCCAAAGTGTCCGAGCGGGTACCAAAGGGCCCTTCAGCCAAACCCCCATTGCGCTAAAACTATCAGCCAAAGTTTCAATGGTGATACACAAGGGAGCGGGCCCGACCACTAATAACCTTTTGAACGACTCTGCTTGCAGCCGGAGTGAAAAGGGTTATTAGTGGCCGGGCCCGCGACCGGTGGGATGCGTACCCCCAATTAACTGTTCTTCATGACAATCGAATCCACGACATCGGCCACATTCTCGCAGCAGTCGGCGCAGTACTCCAAGAAGGCGTACACGTCACGCCAGGCGATGACCTCGAGCGGGTCCTTGCCGTTGACGTGCAGGTTACGCATGGCGTTGATGTAGAGTTCGTCGGCCTCGGACTCGATGGTGTTGATCTGGATGACGAGCTCGCGCAGCGTTTTGGACTTGCGGTAGTTGGGCAACTCGACCATCAGGTCCTTCATGGCGCGGCAGGCGTCGGTCACCTTGTGGGCGATCACGATGGCATCGGGGTGGATGCTCTGGATGTTGGTGAAGTAGAGGCGCTGCACGACGCCCTCAATACGGTCGAGCACGGTATCGAGCGAGCAGCTCATGAGGTTAAGGTCCTCGCGCTCAAGCGGGGTGATAAAGGCCGTGAGCAGGGCGTCTTCGAGCTCATGGTGCTTCTTGTCTGCTGCATGCTCAATCGCATGCATCTTCTCGAGCATGTCGTGGATCTGCGCGGGGTCAAAGTTCTCAAAAATCTTGGTGAGCAGCTCGGCTGCCTGAACGGCGAAGTCGGCGCAGGCGACGTAGTTGTCAAAGTAGAACGAATCGGGTTTCTTTGCCATGAGTGATCCTTTCGGGGCGAAGACGGGTGGGCGAGGTAATGCGGTCCGGATGGACGTTCGGTTTGACTAGAGGAGCATCATGAACAGCCTGGCCATAACAAAGCTGATGAGTCCACAGGCGGGGAAGGTGAAGAACCACGTGAACATCATGTCCTTGACCACGCCGAAGTTGATGGCCGAGAGGCGCTTGACGGCGCCGACGCCCATGATGGCGCAGGTCTTGATGTGCGTGGAGGACACGGGGATACCGGTGAGCGTGGCAAGCAGCAGGTTTGCGGCTCCTGCCAGGTCGGCAGAGAAGCCCTGATACTTCTCGAGCTTAACCATGCTCTGGCCGACGGACTTGATGATACGCTCACCGCCCACGCTGGTGCCGATGCCCATGGTGGCCGAGCACAGCAGCATGATCCAGATGGGGATGCCGGCGTCGCCGACGCCGGTCTGTCCGTTGGCAAAGGCGACACCTAAAAAGAGCACGCCGATGAACTTTTGTCCATCCTGCGCGCCGTGCATAAAGCTCATGGCCGCGGCGCTCGCGATCTGAGCATATTTAAAGAAGACGTTGGCACGTCGCCTGTTGGCGGCAGCGAAAAGAATCGAGACGAGCTTGCACAGGACCCAGCCCATGACAAAGCCCAGACCGATGGAGAGCGCCAGGCCGTAGATGACCTTCATCCACTCGTGGACATTGACGCTGCTGGCGCCGCCGAGGGCGATGGCAGCGCCGGTCAGGCCGGCGATGAGGCTGTGGCTCTGCGAGGTGGGGATGCCAAAACGCGATGCCGTGGCGCCGTAGACGACGATGGAGAACAGGGCCGCGCAGAGGCACGCGAGCGCCATGGTGCTGTTTCCGCCAAAGTCGACGATATGGGAGATGGTGTTGGCAACGCTGGCATTAAAGTGCGTCATGATGAGCACGCCCAAAAAGTTGAACGCGGCACTCATGAGAATGGCGGCGCGGGCGGGCATGCAACGCGTGGTGACACAGGTCGCGATGGCGTTGGGCGCGTCGGTCCATCCGTTGACGAAGATGGCGCCGAGCGCGAGGAACACGGTGACGGCAAGGACTGGGTTCGAAACAAGTTGGCCGAGGAAGGCTGAGAACGTTACGTCCATATATGGGCTTTCTCGAAGTTTGCAGAAACGTTACAAAAACATGATAAATCGTATCACCTCCTGCGGGTTTCTTTACCGAGTTCTGACGGGAGAAGTGAATTTTTTGGCACTAAAATTGAATATTAGCCCTGTTGACCGCGGGTGTTCTTTTTGCTAACACGCCGTGAGGACACGTGCGCTCGCTCCGACACCCCAAAACCACAGTCTGTTCGCTTTACAATATGCAAACATGCGTTCGATAATAGGGGCATGGAATATCGACAGACAGATGGCAAAACTCGGCGCGTGCACAAGCAGTATGTGGACGTCGTGGCCCGCATCCTCGCGGGCGGACAAGTTGTGCCGGTTACCGTCTGCTGGGTCGACGGTCGCTGCTTTACGATTGACGAGATTGTCTCGTCTACCGGTTTTGGCCTGACGGTTCACGGCATTCGTACGGCAACCTATAAGGTTCGTTTTGGCGGACATACGACCGAGCTGTATCTGGAAGACCAGGCGCGTGAGCGACCGGATGGCTCGCAGGCTCATCTGATGCGGTGGTGGGTGTGGGCGTTCGACCGTACACTCGAGAGTGAGCGCCGCGGGTAAGAGCGCGCGCCATTCGGGTACAATGGCAGGAATCTTGTCACCTACGGCGCTGTCGCGGCGCTTTTTGAAAGGACGAAATTATGAACGATATCCAGGGCTATCAGAACGGCCCCATCGAGACCGGCGCAAGCCGTGCCAAGGAGATGTCGCCGCGCGCGTACAACCTTGCCATGTCTGCCCTGATCTTTTTGGGTTTTTGCGCTATGGGCGCTGGCGCCTACTTTACGGGCACCATGTCGTTTGCGCGCATGATGATGAGTGGCGCCGCCCTGCCGCTGGTCTTTGGCTCGCTTATCCTGACCATTGTCGGAATCGTCATGATGACGGCCGCCGCCAGCAAGCAGTCCGTGGGCCTGTCGCTCGCGGGTTACGCGATCTTTGCGAGCACCTTTGGTCTGACCGCGTCGTTTGGCCTTGCCAACTACGACCTGCCCACCATCAACACCGCCTTTATCGCCACTGCCGCCATCACCTTTGTCTTTGGCGCACTGGGCGTGACCTTCCCCAAATTCTTCCAGCGTGTGTACGGCATTGGTTTTGGCGTTCTGCTTGCCACGATTCTGGTCGAGATCGTGCTGATGTTCATGGGCGTCTCGCAGACCATCACCGACCTGATCGTGATTGTGGTGTTCGCCGGCTTTATTGGCTACGACACCTATGTGGCCACGACGGTGCCGCCCACGCTGCCCAACGCCGTGCTCATGGCGTCCAACCTGTTCGTGGACATTATCAACGTGTTCCTGCGCATTCTGAACATCCTTGGTCGTCGCGACTAGTGCCAGATTGCAGTGGTGCTTGCCGCGCGCAAATCGATGCGAAAGGCGGTCCTTCGGGGCCGCCTTTTTTGTACGCGGCGGGGTATCATGGATGGGAAAAGCCGATAGCGGCAGCGACCGAGAAAGGTGACCACTTATGGCAGACGTCGACAACAGGAACCGTAACCGTAGGCCCAACCGCGCGGGACAGCCCAATCCCAAGCGCGAGGCCCGTGCCAAGGCCGCCGAGCGTCACGTGGCGACTGTGTCCGAAGCGTGCGCAAAGGATATCGAGCGCTCGCTTGCCGGCGTGCACGAGTTCGAGGGCATGCCTGCCGGATTTGTCGCGGCGATGAAGGCTAAGGCCCAGGTGGCTGCTGCCGAAGAGCAGGTTGCCGATGAGTCTGAGGCCGCCGAGGTTGCGCCTGCCGAGACCGAGGTCGTGGCCGAGCCTGTGCCCGCAGAGGAAGCCACGGAGACCGAGCCCGCGCCTGCTGCCGAGGAGCCCGCCCCGGTCCTGCCCGAGGTCACCGTGCTCGACGCCTCTGCCACGCAGGCCATTCTGGATAACGGCCGAGGCTACGCGCAGTTCTGCGACATGGCCGTGCTCGCCTTTGCCTCGTTCACCAACCCGGGCGGTGGCTACATCCAGGGTTATCTGGGTCAGGAGGCCACGCTCTGTGCCGATTCGTATCTGTACAATGTGCTCGATAAGCAGCGCAAATGGTACGGCGAGAACCGTCGCCGCAACATCAACTGTGAGCTGTACCGCAACCGTGCGCTGGTGGTGCCTGCGGTGCGCTTCGACCGCAACCACGTGCATGCGTATGCCGACGTGATCGTTGCCGCTGCGCCCAACGCCAAGCGCGCTCGCCAGGAGTATCGCGTGGGTGACGATGCCCTGCTGGACGCCCTGCGCGATCGTATCCGCTTTGTGCTGGCCATCTGCGACGAGCTTGGTCGCGAGAAGCTCGTGCTGGGCGCCTGGGGCTGTGACAACAACGGCTTTGACGCCGAGGCCGTGGCCGAGCTCTTTCGCAAGGAGCTCGCATCGGGCGACTTTAAGGTCAAGCAGGTCTTCTTTGCCGTGCCCTCTACGCGCTGGGACGAGGATTTTGCCAAGTTCGAGCACGTGCTGGCAAGCTTCCCCGAGCGCAACGAGGAGTCCTATGCCCAGGTTGCCGCCCGTGCCGCGGCCGCCCGTGCCGCCGAGCAGGCTCATGCCGCTGCCGAGGACGACGAGGATGATGACGACTGGCGCAAGTATCTGTAATCGGTGCGCGCTGACAGATAGGTCGAGCCGGCGGGAGGGGCTGCTCCCGTCGGCTTTTTACTGAGGGAAGGGCTTGCGATGAAAAACGTCCTGTGCTTTGGTGACAGCAATACGTATGGCTACGATCCGGCGGGCATGCGCGATGGCACCGCGGTGCGCTATGCGCACGATGTGCGCTGGTGCGGCGTGGCCCAGCGCGAGCCGGGCGATATCGATTATCTGCACATGATGCCCGAAAGCCACGAGAGCCTGGGCCACGCCGTGGCAGCCAAGCTCCAAGAGATGCTCGGTCAGTAGCGCGACCCCAAACCACCACAAAGGGACAGGCGCCTTTGCGGTGGTTTGTGCGGTGGTTTTGGTTGCTGGCTTTTTAGTACTGCCACATGTGGTTGACGGGGCCGGAGCCTTTGCCCATGTTCAGGCCGGCGGCGAGAGCGCCGGTTAGGTAGGCCTTGCCGGCGTTGACGGCATCGGCAAGATCCATGCCCTGGGCCAGCGCGCAGGCGATGGCGGACGAAAGCGTACAGCCGGTACCATGCGTGTTGTCGGTCTCGATGCGCTTGTGGCGGAACCACGTGGTGAGCGGATCGCCCAGGTGGTTGCCCTCGTCATCGAGCGGCGCGGGCTCTGCTAGCACATCGTTGGCCTCGTTGACAAAATGCCCGCCCTTAACGAGGGACGCGCAGCCAAAGCGGCGGGTGAGGAGCATGGCAGCGTTTTGCTGTGTGCGCTCGGAATCGACCTCGTAGTCGAGCAGCGCCATGGCCTCGGGAATATTGGGCGTGATAACGCTTGCCAGTGGGAACAGGCGGCGTGTAAGCGCTTCGGCGGCGTCCTCGGCGATGAGACGAGCGCCCGAAGTGGCGACCATGACGGGGTCGACGACGATATTTTGTGCGTCCCAGGCGCTCAGGCGGTCGGCTATGACTTCGATAATCTCGGCAGAGGAAACCATGCCGATCTTGACGGCACTGGGGCGGATATCGTCAAAAACGGCATCGATCTGCGCCGCGACAATATCCGGGGAGATGTTCTGCACGGCGGTGACGCCTAGGGTGTTCTGTGCGGTGATGGCCGTGATGACCGTCTCGGCATACAGGCGGTGCGCCGTGATGGTCTTGATGTCGGCCTGAATGCCGGCACCGCCGCTGGAATCGGATCCTGCGATGGATAGAACGGCTGGTACCTTACTACGATCCATGTTCGCTCCCTTGTTCGGTCGGATTCAAATGGGTCTCTTGCCCGCATTATAAAGTTGCCCGGGCCGGCTGTATGCCGATCCCGGGCGGGTGGCGCAATCTTTACGTAAATGTAAGAAAATGTTCACACGTCAACAATTGACGAACGCCTTGTGGCCGATTATGGCTCCGGTGACGAGTTAGTCCTCCATGCCGAGGTCGATCGTCGTGCCTTCGAACACCTTGTTGACGGTGCGGACGGCGCACATCTTGCCGCACATGGTGCAGGTGCCCTCGGTGGCAGCAGGGGATTCCTCGTAGCGCTTCTTGCCGGTGACCGGATCGAGCGCGCACTTCCACATGGCGTCCCAGTCGAGCTTGCGGCGTGCCTGGCCCATCTTGTCGTCCATGTCGCGGGCGTGGGGCACCTTTTTGGCGATGTCGGCGGCGTGTGCGGCAATCTTGGTGGCCATGAGGCCGTCGAGCACATCCTGGGCGTTAGGCAGGCATAGGTGCTCTGCCGGTGTCACGTAGCACAAAAAGTCGGCACCCGAGCTCGCGGAGATGGCGCCACCGATGGCTGCGGTGATGTGGTCGTAGCCCACGCCGATATCGGTCACCAGCGGCCCGAGCACGTAGAACGGGGCGTTGTGGCACAGGCGCTTCTGCAGTTTCATGTTGGCGGCGATCTCGTCGAGCGCCATGTGCCCCGGGCCCTCGACCATGACCTGGACGCCGGCGGCCCAAGCGCGCTTGCACAGCTTGCCCAGCTCGATCATCTCGGCGGTCTCGGTGGCGTCGTTGGAGTCGTAGAGGCAGCCCGGGCGGCAGGAGTCGCCGAGCGAAATCGTCACGTCGTACTCGTGGCAGATCTCGAGCAGCTCGTCAAAGTACTCGTAGAAGGGGTTCTCGTTGCCGGTGACCTCCATCCAGCCAAACAGCAGTGAGCCGCCGCGGCTGACGATGTTCATGAGACGGCCGGTCTCCTTAAAGGTTTTGGTGACCGACTTATTGATGCCGCAGTGGATGGTCATAAAGTCCACGCCGTCCTCGGCGTGCACGCGCACGACCTCGAACAGGTCGTCCTTGGTAAGCTTGACAAGCGGCTTTTCCATGTAGCCGATGGCGTCGTACATGGGGACGGTGCCCACCATGAGCGGCGTCTCGTCGATGAGCTGCTGTCGGAATTGGCGCGTCTTGCCCGAGTTGGAGAGGTCCATGATGGCGTCGGCGCCAAAGTCCTCGGCGATCTTGACCTTCTTCCATTCCTCGGCGGCATCGGCCTTGTCGCCCGAGATGCCCAGGTTGACGTTGACCTTGGTAGACAGGCCCTCGCCGACACCAAAGGCGCGCATGCCCTTTTTGATATGCACGATGTTGGCGGGAATGGCGATGCGGCCGTCGGCCACGCGCTCGCGGATGTACTCGGGGTCGCGATGCTCGCGTTCGGCAACCTCCTTCATCTGCGGTGTGATTTGCCCGGCGCGGGCGAAATCGATTTGCGTGACGAGCTTGGGCTCGGTCTGTGTGCTCATTGGCACGGCTCCCTTCGTTGGCATTACCCATATCAGGTTTGCGGGTCAGGGCGGGCGAGCCCAGTCTCAGCCTGCCGTCTTGTCCTGCAAGCTCCCCGTTTATGTGGCGGGCTCAAGTATAGCTCGAATGGGTACGATTGACGCGACGAGCATGCCCGCGGGGAGGCGAACATGGAAGACAAGCATCTGTATCGAGAGACGCAGTGGGATGTGTCGGCCGAGGAGAGCCGCGCCCATCATGGGCTGGTCGCAATTGGTTTCGCGATTCTTGTCGTGATGGTGATTGCCTGTTGTATCTGGACGTTTGGCGGGCGTGGGGGAGTTTCCTGGACGTTTGAGGCGGACGATAGCCTGCCGATTATGACGGCGAAGGTCGCGGGGGGCAATACCGTTGCCGCGCCGGGCGACTATTGGTATCCGCGCGACAAGTTTGTGCAACTGCAGCTGAGCGGTGGTTCCATTCCTGGTGAAGAGATCGAGCGTGTGACCTTCGATGCGTCGCTTAGGACGCTGTCGGTCGAGCTCAAAGATCAGGGGGATGTACCCACGACCATGGATATAGCCCTGACGGAATGGCGCCTGGAGCCTCCGTCGGGTGTTGAGGCGTCCGAGGTGGAGCACGTTAAGGTTACCTACCAAGATGGCTCGACGACCGAGATTGCAAAAGCCGACGGCCTGGCGGAATAGACGCCGTGCCTAGGCAGCACATTCAAAAGTAGTGGTAGTCCTACAAGGCCTGTTCGTTCAGGAAGACCAAAGTGTTTTTATTTGAAAGCTCGGGAAAGTAACGATAACCAACGTCGAACGCGGTGAGCCCGCTTACATCCTCGAACTTGTTTTCTGCCATCCAGCGCACCATGGAGCCGCGCGCTTTTTTGCTGGCGGTCGAGCGTTGGATGGGCTTGCCGTTGCGGATGCCTTCGCCAAAGAGACATGTGACGACCGTGGCGTCGGTGGTGAGGCGGGTCAGAACGGCTTTGGCGTATTCCGCGCTGGCGAGGTTGACGATCGTGGCGTTGGAGCCTGCCGGAGCGATGACCCGTGCGAGCTTGTCGCCCCAAAACGCGTAGAGGTCTCGGGCGTCGTCGACGGCAAGCTTCGCGCCCATCTCCAGCCGATACGGTTCAACGGCATGAAAGGGGCGTACGCATCCGTAAAGGCCCGAGAGGATCCACAGATGGTCTTGCAGCCATGCGAGCTGTGCGGAATCCATCACCTCGGGCGCCATGCTTTGGTATTGAATGCCGTGATAGGACATGACGGCAGGGGAGAGGTGACGGGCGAGTGCGGGATTGTCGAGATCGCCGCTTTGCAAGATGGGCTCGAACTCATGCAGGGTGTTGAGGCAGGGCCCCAGCAGTTTGTCACTCACGTTCCACAGCGCCTGCAGGCTGCCGCTGCCTTCATTCCGCTCGATATCTAGCAGTGCGCGGTGGAGGCGAGCCGTCTCGCGCACAAAGGGTGGAATGCCCAGGACTTCAAAAGCATCTTGGGCCGCGCGCATCTGCTTGGCGGGCGAAATGATGACCTGCAGCATGGACTCTCCTCTGCCAAAAAGGAAGTTGCGGTGTAATACGGTCTGTTTTGGCCGTTTATGGGCCAGTTTAGTCCGTATCTCACCGCAACTGATGAAGGGTTGATTAGGCGCGCTCGATGAAGGCCTTGTAGCCGCGATAGGCCTCGTAGATATCGGCCTTGTTGGCGACCTCCCACAGGGCGTGCATGGACAGGACGGCAACGCCGGAGTCGATGACGTTCATGCCGTACTTGGCCATGATGTAGGCGATGGTGCCACCGCCGCCCGCGTTGACGCGACCGAGCTCGCAGGTCTGGAAGTCCACGCCGGCCTCGTCCATAATGTCGCGGATGAGAGCCATATACTCGGCGTCGGCGTCGTTGGAACCGCCCTTGCCGCGGCTGCCCGTGTACTTGTTAAAGCACAGGCCGCGACCCATAAAGGCTGCATTCTTGGTCTCGAACTTGCCGGCGTAGCCTGGGTCGAAGCCGGCGGATACGTCAGAGGAGAGCATGCGGCTGCGGGCGAGTGCGCGGCGCAGGGCCAGCGGGCTGCCCTCGCCGGCGAGCGTCATGATCTCGGCGACGGTGTTCTCGAAGAAGCGGCTTGTCATGCCGGTGGCGCCCACGGAGCCAATCTCCTCCTTGTCGACGATGAGCGTGATGCTCGTGCGCTCCACGTTGGCCACATTGATCTGGGCGAGCATGGAGGGGTAGGCGCAGACGCGGTCGTCGTGGCCATAGCCCAAAATCATGGAGCGGTCGAGGCCCATGTCGCGGGCGGGGCCGGCGGGCACGACCTCGATTTCGGCGGAGAGGAAGTCCTCCTCCTCGACGTCGTACTGCTCCTTGAGGATATCCAGGAACATCTGCTTGACGGGCTCGGTGGGAGCGTCCTTGTCGTCCTCGTCAAATTTTACGGGACGGCCGCCCACGATCACGTCGAGGATCTCGGCGTCGACGGCGTCCTTGGCGGGCTTGGACATCTGCTCGCTCGAGAGGTGGATCAGCAGGTCGGAGATGGTAAAGACCGGATCGTCGGCCTTGTCGCCGATGTTGATGTCGACGGTGGTGCCGTCCTTTTTGCAGATGACGCCCACGAGTGCGAGCGGGGAGGCCACCCAGTGGTAGCTCTTGACACCACCGTAGTAGTGCGTGTCGAGGTAGGCCATGTCGCCGGCCTCGAAGGCGGGATTCTGCTTGAGGTCCAGGCGCGGCGAGTCCACGTGGGCGCCCAGGATGTTAAAGCCCTGCTCGAGCGGGGCGGTGCCCAGGTTGACGAGCATAAGATCCTTGCCGTGGTTGGCGGCGTACACCTTGTCGCCTGCCTTGAGCGCGCGGCCTTCGGCGATCACGGTCTCCAGGTCGAGGTATCCCGCCTCCTCGGCCATCTTGATGCCGGTCTTGACGCACAGGCGCTCGGTCTTGTTCTCGCTCAAAAATTGCTTATAGCCGCGGCAAAGCTCCTCGAGCTCCTCGATTTGCTGTGGCGTGTACTTTTTCCATGCGCAGGGACGCTCCATGACGCAGGCTCCTTTCGGATCGATCGTGCTGGTTGTTGTACCGTGAGCCATCGTATCACGCGCGGGCTCACGGTGGCGGGGGAGCTTGATGCGCGGTGGCCGCGGGGCGGGGAGCGTGTAAACTGGAGTGAGCAAGCCGTGCCCAGTCCAAAGCGAGGTATTCAATATGTCTGACAAGCGCCGCACCTTTGCCGTTATCGACGGCAACTCGCTCATGCACCGCGCCTTCCACGCCGTGCCGCCGACCATGAACGCGCCGGACGGTCGCCCCACCAACGCGATCTTTGGCTTTCTGAACATGTTTCTTAAGATGATCGATGCCTTTAGCCCCGACGGTGTGGTCGTGGCGTTTGACAAGGGCAAGCCGCGCGTGCGCATGGAGATGCTGCCGCAGTATAAGGCGCAGCGTCCGCCCATGGACCCCGATCTGCATGCGCAGTTTCCCATGATTAAGGAGCTGCTTACGGCGCTCAACGTGCCAATTCTGCAGTCCGAGGGCTGGGAAGGCGACGATATCCTGGGAACCATGGCGCGCCTGGGTGAGGAGGCCGGCTGCGACATGCTGCTGGTGACCGGCGACCGTGACATGTATCAGCTTGTGACCGAGCACGTCAACGTGGTCTCGACTCGCAAGGGCCTGTCCGACGTGGCGATCATGACGCCCGAGAGCGTGGACGACCTGTATCACGGCATTACGCCGGCGCTCGTGCCCGATTTTTACGGTCTGAAGGGCGATACGTCGGACAACATTCCCGGCGTACCGGGCATCGGCCCCAAAAAGGCGAGCGCGCTCATCGCGCAGTACGGCAGCTTGGACGAGGTCATTGCGCATGCTGACGAGGTCAAGGGCAAGATGGGCGAGAACCTGCGTGCACACATCGACGATGCGCTGCTGAGCCGCAAGGTTGCGACCATCCGCACCGATGCACCTGTCGAGCTCGACTTTGACGCGACGTCCTTCCCATCGTTTTCTGCCGATGAGGTGTCCGCGGCGCTGGGCGCACTTGGCATTACGGCCATGCAGAACCGCTTCCTGGCGCTGATTGGCGGCGAGGGCGGGGTCGTGCCCGCTGCCAGCGCGTTCGAGATACCCGCGGTTTCGCGTGCCGCCGCCGGCGATGCTGAGGCACTTGCTGCTGTGGCGGCCGAGATCTCTCGCGCGATTGATGCGGGCGAGTGGGTCGCCGCCGTGGTGGACGATGACAAGGAGGAGGGTGCGCTCTTTGGCCTGACGCGTACGCTGTGGCTGGCGACGCCCAAGGGGCTCTTTGCGCTCGAGGAACCCGATGACGGCACGCCTGCCGCTGTCGAGGGCTTCAATTCTGCCCACGGCGTTATCGCTGGCGTGCTCGCGCGCCTGTTTATGGAGGGCCGCGTGGCGAGCCCGGACATGAAGGCGTTGCTGCATGAGCTTTCGCCCATCGATTCTTCTGAGCCCGAGCTCATGGACCCGCTGGCAGTCGATTCCGTGCGCATCTTTGATACCGTGGTTGCCGCGTACCTGTTGGATTCCGACCGCTCCGAGTTTGACGAGGCATATCTGGCCGATACCTATCTGCAGATGGCGCTGCCTGCGGCGCGCGGTGCGGATGGTGCTGGCGAGGACGCTCCTGCTCCTGCTGCCCGTACCGCGGCGTTGACGCTGGCACTCGTGGCGCCGCTTCGCGACCGCATGGCCCGCGAGAACGCCGCCAACGTGTTCGATGGCATTGAGATGCCACTCGTGCCGGTGCTTGCCAAGATGGAGCGCGCGGGCATGCTCGTAGATCCCGACCGGCTGCGCAGCCTGTCCGAGGGCCTGGCGACCCAGATCACCGAGGTCGAGCGCAGCATTCGCGACCTGGCAGGTGATGAGACGTTTAACATCGGCAGTCCCATGCAGCTCTCGCACGTGCTCTTTGACGTTATGGGGCTTCCGACCAAGGGCCTCAAAAAGACCAAGCGCGGGTACTATTCGACCAACGCCAAAGTGCTGAGCGACCTTGCCCGTGACCACGAAATCGTGCGCCTGATTTTGGACTGGCGTGAGAAGTCCAAGATCAAGTCGACCTATCTGGACACGCTAGGTCCGCTGCGCCGTGGTGACGGTCGCGTGCACACCACGTACAACCAGACCATCACGGCAACGGGTCGCCTGTCCTCGAGCGACCCGAACCTGCAGAACATCCCGACGCGCTCTGAGCTGGGCCGTACCGTTAAGACGGCGTTTTCGGCAGGTGAGGGCAGCGTCTTTTTGGCGGTGGACTACTCGCAGATCGAGCTGCGTCTGCTCGCGCATCTCTCGGGTGACGAGCACCTGGTGCGCGCCTTTAACGAGGGCGAGGACTTCCATGCCGAGACGGCCGCGCGCGTGTTTGGCGTTTCGGTGTCCGAGGTAACGCCCGACCTGCGCAGTCGCGCCAAGGCCGTGAATTTTGGCATTGTGTATGGTCAGCAGGCGTACGGTCTGTCGCAGTCGCTACATATCTCGATGGCCGAGGCGCGTGGCATGATCGATCGCTACTACGAGGCCTACCCGGGCGTTCGCACGTTCCTCGACAACGTGGTGGTGCGCGCCAAGCAGACGGGCTATGCCGAGACCATGTACGGTCGCCGGCGTCATATTCCAGAGCTCAAGGCCAAAAACCCACAGCTCCGCGGCTTTGGCGAGCGCACGGCCATGAATCACCCCATGCAGGGCACCGCCGCCGACATCATCAAGATCGCGATGGCCCGCGTAAGCCGCCGCCTGGAAGAAGAGGGCTTTGCCGCCCACATGATCCTGCAAGTGCACGACGAACTGGACTTTGAGTGCCCCGTCGACGAAGTCGAGCGCCTGACCGCCATGGTCCAAGACGTCATGGAACACGTCGTAGACCTCCGCGTACCCCTCATCGCCGAAGCCAGCACCGGCATAACCTGGGCCGACGCGAAATAGGAAAGTAACCACAGTTCCAAAGTAACCAAAAACAGAAGGACGCCCCTCATCAACAAGGAGCGTCCTTCGTTCAATTAAATTCAGCCAAAGTATCTAGGCGCCAAGATGCCATCCAGGCGGCAAGCAAGTCACCCAAGGACCTGGCCGGGCGAGGCGGGTAAGTTTTTCGTAGATTCCGCACGAGCCGAAGGCCACTTAATGTGGCCTTCGAGCGAGCCCAGGACCTGACCGAGCAAAAATCAAACGGCCGGCCCCGGGCATGGCGACGAGATAGATTACCGAGCCGCCAAGATGGCGTCGATGAGCGTCAGTACGCCCCCGTAGTTGTTGCTCGGAATGCGCCACTTGGCGTGCGCATTCATATGCTCTTCGGCATTGTCCACGATAAAGCTATGCCCGACGCGCTCGAGCATAGGGATATCGTTGTAGGTGTCGCCCACGGCGGCGGCATCGGCGATATCGATGCCCAAGTGCTCGCACAGGTGCGCGACGCCGGCGCCCTTGTCGACGCCCAGGTTCATAAAGTCGATCCACTCGCGGCCCGCATTGGTGACGTAGAGCTGATCCGAGAACGCGGGGTTATAGGTCTCGCGGAACGCAGGCTCGGCGTCGTAGGCGGGGAAGAAGATCGAAATCTTGTTGGATTCGACGTCAAGACCCTCAAAGGTGTCGATGTAGTTGATGGCAGAATAGTAGATGCTGATCTCGTCGTGGTACTTGTGGTCGCGCGCCAAAACGTAAGCATCGTCATAGCAGCACAGGACGGGAACGGCACGCGGGTCCTCCACGGCATGTGCCAGGACCTTGTGGTAGAGCGCCACATCGATATTGCTCTTATAGATATAGTTGCCGCGATATATCACGCACGCGCCGTTATCGGGGCAAAAGGCGATGCGGTTCTTGATGCCCTCGAACATCTCCTCGAGCTTGGGGGCGGGACGTCCACTGGCGGGGCAGAATACGATGCCGGCTTCGGCGAGCTTGTCCAGGCGTTCGTCAAGGCCTTGCGGCAGCACGCGCTCGTCGGTCAGCAGCGTCTTGTCCATGTCGACGGCGATGAGCTTAATGTTTCCGATATTGGCGTCCGATTCGTAAGTTTGCATAAAAGCGAGCCTTTCGTTTCGAAATTGTTTCAGACGTTATAACCAACAACTCGTAACCAGGCGTATTTTCGCAGGAACGGAGCGTATTTGCACTGCATTTCACAAACTAATGAAAAAACTTTTCAGAAATTTGAATTTGTTGCTTGTGCAGCAGGCACTTTAGCGTAATATAGCGACCATCGAAAACGGAGACGGCAAAAGAGCCGCTTACCGAGGAAAAGGTACCGTTTGCGATATTAGAATTGCGCCCGGCGATGTGTGAAAGGAGAGGCAGATGCAGTTCGTACAGATCATCATCACTGCAGACAATGCTCTCCGACGCCAGCGCGCAATTTCCCGACGACGATAACAATCGTCTCTGTCCGCATGGGGCGAATTGCCTCAACAGAGTCATTTTAAGGTCGTTGGGTTTTAGCACGACATTGCTGCATGTTTCTAGGGCATGTATGTGCTGATTTTTGCTATTTAACCTGATATTGCACGGTACGTGACCTTGAAATGACTTGCAACTGACCGATGTTCTAACTAGCTACCAAGGGCGAAAGGAAACAGCCATGAGCAAGGAAAAAGTAGTTCTCGCATATTCCGGTGGTCTTGATACATCCGTATGTGTCAAGTGGCTCCAGGACGAGAAGAATCTCGATGTCGTTTGCGTCTGCGGCAACGTGGGCCAGGAGGAGACCGGCCTGGATGCCAAGAAACAGAAAGCGCTCGACCTGGGCGTTCTTGATTGCCAGGTGCTCGACCTGCGCGACGAGTTCTCCGATGAGTTCCTGACCAAGGCCATCGCCGCAAATTCCATGTACGAGAACAAGTACCCGCTGCTTTCCGCTCTGTCTCGCCCGCTGCTCGCCAAGAAGCTTGTCGAGGTCGCCCACGAGTTTGGCGCGACCTACGTCGCCCACGGCTGCACCGGCAAGGGTAACGACCAGGTTCGTTTTGAGGCTGCCGTCAAGGCCCTCGACCCCGAGCTTAAGGTTATCGCCCCGGTTCGCGAGTGGGATCTGAAGTGCCGTCCCGACGAGGTCGCCTATGCTCACGCCCACAACGTGCCGGTTCCCGAGGGTGCCAACGACAACCCCTATTCCATCGACGACAACCTGTGGGGTCGTGCCATTGAGTGCGGCCACCTGGAGGATCCCTGGAACGAGCCGCTCGACGACGCCTGGGTTATGACCAAGAATCCCGAGGAAACGCCCGACACCCCGACCTACACCGAGATTGAGTTTGAGGCCGGCAAGCCCGTCGCCGTCGACGGCAAGAAGATGAAGCTTTCCGAGATCGTCATCGCCCTCAACAAGATTTCGGGCGATAACGGCTTTGGTCGCCTGGACCTGGTCGAGGATCGTCTGGTGGGCCTCAAGAGCCGCGAGTGCTATGAGGTTCCCGGCGCCCTGACGCTTATCACCGCCCACAAGGCACTCGAGGATATTTGCGTCGAGGGCGATCTGCTCAAGACCAAGATTAAGCTCGAGCAGGATTGGGCCACCGCCGTGTACAACGGCCAGTGGTACAGCCCGCTCAAAAACGCACTCGACGCCTTTATGGCCGATACCCAGAAGTTCGTGACCGGTACCGTTCGTCTGAAGTTCTTTAAGGGCAACTGCCATGTTGTCGGCCGCAAGAGCCCCTTCAGCCTCTATGACTACGGTCTGGCCACCTACGACCGCGACACCACGTTTGACGAGAAGGCCAGCGCCGGCTTTATCGAGATCGACACGCTGTCGCTCAAGACGTGGGCCAAGGTCCAGGGTCCCAGCTCTGCTGCCGCTCAGGCTTAAGTCTTTCTCCCTTGGTATCCGCGCGGCCCATCCGCGTGATACATAACGGGCGCATGGGGTCCCTACCTTTCGTTATGCTTGCTGACACTTCTTAACATCGGTGGCCCCTACATTCCGCCCGCATATATGATGCCGCGTCTGCGGCTGAGTCCGAGCCCCGCCGGGGTTGTCCGGCGGGGCTCCTTCTATCAATTTGGCGGCTCTGCGCCTATATATATCTGAGGAGTATCCATTATGTTCAATGCTATCGCGCATGCTTTACTTGCCCTCGCGCCCGAGTTCGATGCTGCAAAGGTCGAGGATGTCCCTATGAGCCTGAAGGCATGGATTGACGGCTCGGCAAGCAACGGCTGGCGGGAGTCGATGGGCGCCAAGTGCCTGGTGCGTCACTTCTTTGCAAATTAGCCACATGGTCTCGCGCTCGGTGGGGAATGTGCAAAACTAGCGGTTGATAAATCGCTTTAGCGACATGGCGCTTTGCTTTGGGCGCTTGTTTTGGTATTTAGAGAAAGGGGACGGTTCCATGGCTCTTTGGGGCGGTCGTTTTGAGACAGGCGTGGCCGAGGTCACGCAGGAGTTTGGCGCGTCGCTGCCGGTCGACAAACATCTCTATAAGCAGGATATCGCTGGCTCTAAGGCACATGCCAAGATGCTGGCGGCCCAGGGCATTATCAGTGCAAAGGACGAGCAGGCGATTGCCGAGGGTCTGACCGCAATCGAACAGGATATCGATGCCGGCAACTTCACCTTCGATATCAACGACGAGGACATTCATATGTCCATCGAGAGCGAGCTGACCCGTCGCATCGGCGAGGCAGGCAAGCGCCTGCATACCGGGCGTTCGCGCAACGACCAGGTGGCGACCGATACGCGCCTGGGCGTCAAGGCGCTGGCCAAGGAGCTCATGGAGGCCAATCTTGAGCTGCGCCACGTGCTGGTGGATGCGGCCAAACAGTACAACAAGGTGATTCTGCCGGGTTACACGCACATGCAGCATGCTCAGCCCGTGCTGCTGTCGCATCATCTGCTGGCGTATTCTTGGATGTTCGCGCGCGACTTTACACGCCTGAAGGCCGCCTTTGATGCTGCCGACAACTGCCCGCTGGGCGCTGCCGCGCTTGCCGGTACGAGCTATCCGCTCGATCGTCAGATGACGGCCGCCGAACTTGGCTTTGCGGGCGTGATTCCCAACTCGCTCGATGCGGTTTCCGACCGTGATTTCCTCCTCGACCTGCATTACGCCGGCTCCGTCATGGCGATGCACCTGTCGCGTCTTTCCGAGGAGATCGTGCTGTGGTCGAGCTCCGAGTTTGGCTTTATCACGCTCTCCGACTCGTATTCCACTGGCTCGTCCATCATGCCGCAGAAGAAGAACCCCGATTTTGCCGAGCTTATCCGCGGCAAGAGCGGCCGAGTCTATGGCAACCTGGTGCAGCTGCTCGTGACCATGAAGGGCCTGCCGCTCGCCTATAACAAGGACTTGCAGGAGGACAAGGAGGGCGCGCTCGATACCGCCCATACGCTCATGCAGTGCCTGTCCGTTATGGCCGGTATGATCTCGACCTGGACCGTCAACGAGGATGCCATGGCGCGCGAGTGCGGCGTGGGGCACCTTGCCGCCACCGATGTTGCCGATTACCTGGCCAAGCGTGGCCTGCCGTTCCGCGAGGCCCACGCCGTGGTGGGCCATTTGGTCCTGATGTGCGAGAAGCGCGGCTGCAATCTTGAGGACCTGCCGTTTGAGGTGTTCCAAGAGGCAAGCCCGCTCTTTGAGCACGACATTACCGAGGCGCTCGACATCCCGTCGATTGTCGCTGCACGCACGACCGAGGGCGGTACCGCCCCTGCCGCCGTTGCCGTGCAGCTGCAGCGTGCCCAGGCACAACTCGTTGCCGACGAAGGTGTGCTTGGATCGCTGACCAAGGTCGTCGAGATGGGCCACGGGGCAAAGTAAGGGTTTAGTTGAAGCGGCTTTGGCCATTTATTGATAAATCGTTTTTGCTTTTACGGGCGTCTGCTGCAGCGGACGCCCGTATTTTGTTGCAATGGGGAAGGGGCTTGTCGATAACTTCTGTAGGACCTTTGGGCAGGTTGTGAAGGGGCTACGTTCACGGGCGGCAACCGACCGTCCGCTCGGTTCGGTGCGGTTGATGCGCGGTCGGATGGTACTCTAATCGGGCTTCGAAACAGAAGTGACACATATGGAACGTTTTAATAAATTGTAGTGTTTCAATAAACAGTTTTTTGTTTAACTGCAGCTAAAACTCTGTTACGATGCAGTCCAGGCGGGTGCCGGAATGGGACTTGGGCACGCGCGAACCTACTTGAAAGGCTACCTTATGGCTATCGAGAAGACCTTCATTATGATTAAGCCCGACGCTGTGCGCGATCGCAAGATCG
Organism: Collinsella sp. LCP21S3_A9; assembly: GCF_052118785.1. Classification (NCBI taxonomy): domain Bacteria; kingdom Bacillati; phylum Actinomycetota; class Coriobacteriia; order Coriobacteriales; family Coriobacteriaceae; genus Collinsella; species Collinsella sp. LCP21S3_A9. The sequence goes on from NZ_JBQKGN010000006.1 coordinate 61,901, forward strand.
GCGAGATCGTCGCTCGCATTGAGCGTAGCGGCCTTGTCATCGAGCGCATGGAGATGACCACGCTCGAGCGTGCTACCGTCGAGGAGCACTACGCCCATCTGGCCGACAAGCCCTTCTTTGGCGGTCTCTGCGACTTTATGACGAGCGGTCCGGTCGTCAAGATGGTCGTTTCCGGTCTCTCCGCTGTCTCCAAGATGCGCACCCTTATGGGCGCTACCAACCCGCTTGACGCTGCCCCCGGCACCATTCGCGGCGACTTCGCTGTCGATGTCAACGCCAACGTGATCCACGGCTCCGACTGCCTGGAGAACGCCGAGATCGAGATCAAGCGCTTCTTTGGCTAAACCAGCTTTGACTCCTCAAAGCTGTTAGCGTGTGGCTTTGGCGCCGCGGAATTCCATCCGCGGCGCCCTTTTTATTCCAGTAGATTTCTAGGTATATCCCAAAAATCTACTAAACAGCCCCCGTCCGGATGTTTCTTCCGGGCGGGGGCTGGCGTTAGCGTATGGCTTTGTAGGTCTTTAAGCCTCGTCGACGACCTTGAGGCCGCGCGTGTGGTCGATCTCGTTGAGGAGGTTAACGCGACGCTCGTGACGACCGCCCTCAAACTCGGCGTCGAGCCACTCGTCGACAATCATCTTGGCGAGCTCGGAGCCCACGACGCGGGCGCCAAAGGCGAGCACGTTGGTGTTGTTGTGCATGCGGGAGAGCTTGGCGCTGAAGGGCTCGGAGCACACGACGGCGCGAACACCTTCGACCTTGTTGGCGGCCAGGCTGATGCCGACGCCGGTACCGCAGATTAGGATACCCAGGTCGACGTCACCGTTGGCCACGGCCTTACCCACCTTGTAGCCGGCGATGGGGTAATCAAAGCTCTCGGAGGTGTCGGTGCCAAAGTTCACGACCTCGCAGCCGCGCTCCTTCAGGTGCTCGGAAATGATGTTCTTGAGCTCGACGGCGGCGTGGTCGTTGCCGATACCGATCTTCATGAGTGGTTCCTCTCTGGTCCGTGCGGCGGAATTGCTAAAGGTTTTACCGCGTTCGACTGCATGATAGCGCGTCTTTTGCCTAAACACTCGGGCGTTTTTTGGTCAAACGCTTTAGCGGACGCGAACATTAGCCCATCACGAAAAATGCCGCCAATTTGCTTCTGGCGGCCGTCTGCCGGAACTCGACTTGCGGTTTTTGGTGCCTTGTTATCAAATGGAGAAGTTGATACTTGCGAGAGCAACCCGTTATACAAGTAGGAGATACCTATGCCTGCCGATTCCCTTCGTGATACCGCGTTTTGCGATGTTTTGAACCGCGAGCTTGTCTGTGCGCTCGGCTGCACCGAGCCCATTGCCGTTGCCTATGCAGCGGCGCTGGCGAGCCAGACGCTCGGTTGCGAACCCGATCATATGGATGTTGCCTGCTCGGGCAACATCATCAAGAACGTAAAGAGCGTGACCGTGCCCAACTCGGGCGGTATGCACGGTATTGAGGCCGCGGCCGTGCTGGGTGCCGTGGGCGGTGACGCCAAGAGCGCGCTCGAGGTGCTCGAGAGTGTTGGCGATGCAGACCGTGCTCGCGTGACCGAGCTGCTCTCCGATGCCGACTACTGCGATGTGTCGCTTGTCGAGGGTGTGCCCAACCTCTACATTAAGGTGACTGCCACGGCCGGAGGTCATACTGCGGTCGTCGAGATCACCGACCATCACACCAATGTTACGTGCCATACACTCGATGGCATTCCGATGTGTGGCAAGTCGGTGGGGGAGTGTGCCGCCTGCGCCGAGCGCGTCGTGGCCGAGCGTGCCGCCGATAACGCCGATACGCCCATGTCGATTGAGTCTATCATTGACTTTATCGAGGACGGCGACATCGAGGGCGCCCGCGCTGCCGTTGAGCGTCAGATTGAGCTGAACGGCGCAATAAGCGCCGAGGGCCTGGCGCACGCTTGGGGCGCTGAGGTAGGCCGTACGCTGCTGGGCACTCGTGCCGACGACGTCGCCTGCCGTGCCCGTGCCCGTGCGGCCGCCGGGTCCGATGCCCGCATGAACGGCTGTGCGCTGCCGGTCGCCATTGTGTGCGGCTCGGGCAACCAGGGTATTACCTGTGCGTTGCCCGTTATGGAGTATGCCGACTACCTGCGTTGCGACAACGAGCGCCTGGTGCGCGCCGTGATGCTGTCCGATCTTATTGCCGTGCATATCAAAAGCTATATTGGTGCACTTTCGGCGTTTTGCGGTGCTATTTGCGCCGCGTGCGGTGCCGGCGCTGCGATTACCTGGCTGTGCGGTGGCACGCGTGATCAGATCGGCGCGACGGTCTCGAATACGCTCGGCAACGTGGGCGGCATCGTGTGCGATGGCGCCAAGGCGAGCTGTGCCGCCAAGATTTCCGCAGCCGTTGATGCGGCGATTCTGGGCCACGATATGGCCATGCAGGGCCGCGGTTTCCGCGCCGGCGAGGGCCTGATCCAAGATACCGTTGAGCAGACGATCGCCAGCATGGGCTATGTGGGTCGCGTGGGTATGAAGGACACCGACGTCGAAATCCTCAACATCATGATCGGCAAAACCCAAGTTTGTTAGGACAGTTCGTTGGCTACTTGGTGCTCGTAGAAGGCATCGATTACGGCGTTAAAGTCGCGGGCGAAGTCTTCCATGGTTCCGCGCCAGGTGGCTCGACTGGGTTTTCCCTGGCCAACATAGGCAGTTTGAATACCGCAGGCGGGGCTGGGGAAGTCGCGCTTGGGGTCGTTACCCACCATAAGGACCTCGTGCGGTTCGAGCCCCATGGCCTGCAGCTGCTCCAGGTAATAGGTGGCATCGGGCTTGCAACGGGTGGCGTTTCCCATGTGCGTCACGAGCTCAAAGGGGGCGTCGGCCAGGTCACCCCAACCCATGCGGCATTCGATGGCCCCCTGGGGAAAGCTGGGGTTGGTAAAGAGTGCGCAACGCAGTCCTGCGTCCCGTACAGCCTGGAGTGCGGCGTGTGCACCCGGCATGGCGTGGGCATTGATGGCATCGTCATTCTTGTACGGGAGAACTTCGCGTTCATAGTAGGTAAACGCCTCGTAGATGAGTGGGTCCGAGAGGCAGATGCCGCACCTGCGCTCGACCTCGGTGCGGTAAAACTCAAGATTGGTGCGATTGTCCGTGCCGCTTCGGCGATTGGCGTTGAGGTCGACCAGGATGGTGCCGAGGCGTGCCATCGTGCCACCGCGGCTGCATCGTCCGATATCCGCGAGCATTGACGAGACATCCTTAAAATAGCGAAGGATAAACGCGTTGAGATTGATGCTGAGAAGCGTCTCGTCCATATCGAAAACGACTGCTTTGAGCACGCGGGCACCTTTCTCGAAAAATCGTTTAGAACGTTGGCTCCGGATACTTTACCCCAAAGCCGTATGCTCAACTGCTTATCGTCAACTTATGGAGACGGTCGTTCACAAGATTGCGAAAAAGTCTCCATACGAGTAAAAAATCGCAGTTCACGCTTGAAATCGAAGTGATTTCCACGTAACCTATACGAACGTGATTGCATAAGCGTCACATTAGTATCTGTCGGCTCCCGAGTGTTCCTAAACGTTGTGTGCTTGTCGCACCCTTCTGTAGGTCCTAGCAATCGGGGCCCCGTAGTTCGAAAGGGGTCCACCTTTGAGTGAGATTCAGAACTCGTCCATTTTCTCTCTTGACGATGTCAACGAGGAGGAGATGAACAACCTCATCGACGGTACGATTACCGACTTTGATGAGGGCGATCTCGTTAACGGTACTGTCGTTAAGATCGAGCATGACGAGGTGCTCGTTGACATCGGATTCAAGTCCGAGGGCGTTATCCCGGTCCGCGAGCTGTCCATCCGCAAGGACGCTAACCCTGCAGACATCGTTGCACTCGGTGATTCCATCGAGGCCCTGGTTCTCCAGAAGGAGGACAAGGACGGTCGTCTGGTCCTTTCCAAGAAGCGTGCCGAGTACGAGCGTGCTTGGAACCGCATCGAGGAGAAGTTCAACTCCGGCGAGAACGTCGAGGGCGAGGTTATCGAGGTTGTCAAGGGCGGCCTGATCCTCGACATCGGCCTGCGTGGCTTCCTGCCCGCTTCCCTCGTCGACCTCCGTCGCGTCAAGGACCTCACCTCCTACATGGGCACCCGCATCGAGGCCCGCGTCATCGAGATGGACCGCAACCGCAACAACGTCGTTCTCTCCCGTCGCGTCGTGCTTGAGGAGTCCCGTAAGGCCGAGCGTTCCGAGATCCTGTCCAAGCTCAAGTCTGGCATGCGTCTCCAGGGCACCGTTTCCTCCATCGTCGACTTCGGCGCCTTCGTCGACCTCGGCGGTATCGACGGTCTCATCCACATCTCCGAGCTCTCCTGGAACCACGTCAACCATCCTTCCGAGGTTGTCAAGGTCGGCCAGGAGGTCGAGGTCGAGGTTCTCGATGTCGATCTCAACCGCGAGCGCATCTCCCTGGGTCTCAAGCAGACCACCGAGGATCCGTGGCGCGCGCTGGTCAAGAAGTACCCCGTCGGCGCTATCGTCGAGGGCACTGTGACCAAGCTTGTCCCGTTTGGTGCTTTCGTCGATCTGGGCGAGGGCATCGAGGGCCTGGTGCATATCTCCGAGATGGCCAACAAGCACGTCGACCAGCCTTCTCAGGTCACCCACGTTGGCGACAAGGTTCAGGTCAAGGTCATGGAGATCGACCTCGACCGTCGTCGTATCTCCCTGTCTATGAAGTCCGCTGCTGAGACTCTGGGCGTCGAGATCGAGGTTACCCCGCTGCCTTCCGAGAAGAAGGACGAGGAGACCGACGCCGAGTAAATCGGTTTGACGATCACTTGCTTTAAGGGATCCGTCCGCAATGGACGGGTCCCTTTTTGCGTTTGCCGGTGAGGTGCGCAATGCTACTCGTGCGCAACGCTGTCCGGACTGTTCACAGGCTATTGGGTTGTCGGTGCATGAAAATGCCGACATCCCGCCTCGGGGAGGAGGCGGGAACGCACCGAGTAGACGGAGGGGTGCGGAGCGCGGTCGCGTCTCGACTGGCGACGTTGCCCATCGACGACCCTATTGTACCGCATGGCATGGTTCTTGGTATATCGTGTCGAACGCTTGTGTTGTGCCTTTGCCTGCGGCAACGGTGTGTTACACTCTTGCACTGCTGAGTGGGCCAGACGGTCGCGCGATGTGCTGCTTGCGGCACGCGTGAGGAAAGTCCGGGCTCCAGAGGGCGGGATGCCGGCTAACGGCCGGGCGGAGTGATCCGACGGAAAGCGCCGCAGAAAAGAAGACTCCCACCTGCGCCGCAAGGCGTAAAGGGAAAAGCTGAAACGGTGGTGTAAGAGACCACCAGCGTCGTGGCAACACGGCGGCTTGGCAAGCCCCATCCGGAGCAAGCGCGAATAGGAACGCTATGGGCCGGCCCGGTCCGCGTTCGGGTAGCGTGCGTGGAGCTGCACGGTAACGTGCAGACAAGATAAATGACCGTTCACGACAGAACCCGGCTTACAAGCCCACTCAGCTTTCTTGTCGACGCTGCGACGGCGTCAGCTGGCCGATTTGGCGCTCATTCGTCGGTCGCCGCCATAAGGCGTGCTCCCTCCTCTTTCGGGCCAAATCGACTCAGCTGACGCCGTCTCGCTTTCTTTGCCTGGTCATAAACGCCCTCTTTTTTGTTGTAATCTCGTCTTTCAAGGCACCTTGCTCGCGCTGACGGGTTCTCGCTTTCGTTGACGGAATCATCGGCGGTTCCGTTCTTGGCATCTCGCTGTTTTTGCCTGGTCATCGGCAGCTTCATTTCTGTTGCAATCTCGTCTTTCAAGGCACCTTGCTCGCGCTGACGGGTTCTCGCTGTTGGTGACGGCATCATTGGCGTTTTCGCTCTTGTTGGCGAGGACAACGTTGCTGTCTTTGCCGTATTATTGAGGCTGTTTGTTGCCGCGCTTAGTTTTGTTGAGGGGCTTTGTTGGACAGCTATTTTACTCTGCGATCGAATATTGAGGCTTCTGGCGAGTTTGTGGATCGCAAGAGCCGGTTTATTGCCCAGCTGGTCCATATTGAATCCGAGGATGAGGCGAATGCCTTCATCGAGATGGTTCGCAAGCGTCATTACGACGCTCGACACAATGTTCCCGCGTGGATTTTGGTCGATGGACGCGAGCGTCAGAGTGATGACGGTGAGCCGAGCCGCACGAGCGGCATGCCGACGCTCGAGGTGTTGCGCGGCGCTGGGCTCAAAAATGTTTGCTGCGTGGTGACGCGCTATTTTGGCGGCACGCTGTTGGGGCCCGGTGGCTTGGTGCGCGCCTATACCGCGGCGACGCAGGCGGCGGTGGCAGCTGCTCAGGAGGCAGGGCAGGTCGTTGAGATGACGAGCGTCGTGCCTGTTGACGTGCACGTGGCCTATCCGCAGTATGAGCAGGTGCTTCGTTTGGCGCAGGATTCGGGTGCCAAGGTTTCGGATACCGATTACGCGGATGCCGTGACGATTCATTTGGTGTTTAAGGCGGGGGAGCAGGAGCCTTTTTGCGCTAAGATGCGCGAGCTTATGGCGGGGCGCGAGGAGATTGAGGTCGGCGCTCCCAAATTTGCCGAGTTCTAACGGCGACGGCCGGCGTGCTTTTGGATGAATCCCAAGCACGCCAGCCGTCGTTTTCTGTTGCCGCCGTTTACTCGGCGAGCTGCTTTAGCACATCGCAGGCGATCTCGATGGCGTCGTCGATGCAGCCGGGGCAGCTGCGGAGCGGACCATTGTCCGATCCGATGCCCTTGAGCGTGCCGCAGACGGTCGTCGTGTTTTTCGTTTTAAAACGCTTGGCGATTTCGCGCGACAGCTTGTAAGTCTGGCCCTTGGTCTTGGGGTTATCCATGCCGTCGCTCATTACAAAGCCCATGATGGCCACGGCGCCCGAGATAGCGCCGCAGGTCTCGGTCATGCCGCCCATGCCGGCGCCAAAGCCCTCGGTGAGGATAAAGGCGGTCTGGGGGTCGAGCCCGACGGCGGGTGCGAGCGTGCAGGCGACGGCCTGTGCGCAGTTAAAGCCACGGGCGTGGTATTCGGCAGCCTGAGCCTGACAGGCGGTGATGTCGAGCTGGGCAGTATCGATTTGCTTCATCGTTGTCTCCTCGGTAACGGTGTACTCGCCTATGGTACCCTTGCCGATGCATTTGTTCATCGAAAGCCTCATGTATGCCTCATTTTTATCTATCGAATAAATGCCAAGATCTGCGATAAATGCCCCCGGTTGATTTGTCTCATAACCTACCTTGGGGATGGGTTGAGAGGGGTGCGGGGTAGCGGTATCGTGAACCGGATAAAAATGTAACCCAGGCAAGGGAGCTAGATATGAGCGAGCAGACCATCGGTACTACATGTGTTCAGGGCGGCTATCATCCGGGAGATGCGGAGCCGCGCCAGGTGCCCATCTACCAGTCCACCACGTGGAAGTACGACACGTCGGAGCACATGGGCAAGCTGTTTGACCTGGAGGAGTCTGGCTATTTCTACAGCCGTCTGCAGAACCCTACGTGCGATTTGGTTGCCGCCAAGATCTGCGAGATGGAGGGCGGCACCGCTGCGATGCTCACGAGCTCGGGCATGGCTGCGAACTTCCTCGCGATCTTTAACGTGGCCGGCGCCGGCGATCATGTGGTCGCAAGCTCGGCCATCTACGGCGGTACCTACAACCTGCTTGCCCATACCATGGGTCGTATGGGCGTTACCTGCACGTTCGTTGCCCCCGATTGCACCGATGAGGAGCTCGAGGCAGCCTTTGAGCCCAATACCAAGCTCGTCTTTGGCGAGACGATTGCCAACCCCGCCCTTGCCGTGCTCGATATTGAGCGCTTTGCCAAGGCCGCGCATGACCACGGCGTGCCGCTGATGGTCGACAACACCTTCCCGACGCCCGTGATGTGCCGTCCCTTTGAGTGGGGCGCCGATATTGTTACGCACTCCACCACCAAGTACATGGATGGACATGGGGCCTGCCTGGGCGGCGTGATCGTCGACCACGGCCAGTTTGACTGGATGGCCCATGCGGACAAGTTCCCGGGTCTCACCACGCCCGATGAGAGCTACCACGGCGTGACCTATGCCGAGAAGTTCGGTCGCGAGGGCGCCTTCATTACCAAGGCAACCGCTCAGCTCATGCGCGACCTCGGCCCCATGCAGAACCCGCAGGCGGCGTTTTTCCTGAACAGCTCGCTCGAGAGCCTGCATGTGCGCATGCCGCGTCATTGCGAGAACGGTCTGGCTGTTGCCAAGTTCCTGCAGAGCCATCCCAAGGTGCGCTTCGTGAGCTATCCGGGTCTGGAGGGCGACAAGTACTATGACCTAGCTCAAAAGTACATGCCCAACGGTACCTGCGGCGTTGTGAGCTTTGGCTTTAACGGTGGTCGCGCGGCGGCCGAGACCTTTATGAAGAGCCTCAAGCTCGCTCAGATCGCCACGCATGTGGCCGACGCCCGCACTTGCTGCCTGCATCCCGCTAACGCCACGCACCGCCAGATGAACGATGAGGAGCTTATCGCCTGTGGTATCTCCGCCGACATGGTGCGCCTGTCGTGCGGCCTCGAGGACACGGCCGATCTGATTGCCGACCTTGAGCAGGCGCTCGAGCAGTGCTAGGCTAGCGTTCGTGCAAGGCGCCGATGCCGGCAGAAAGCTTCGGTGACCTTTAGTTCCGATACCGTAGGCGGGGCCCCAATCGCGACTGTTTGCAGGCGATTGGGGCCCCGTTTTTGTGTTGTGCCACTCGAAAGGATGGATATGGAGAAAACCGCAGAGCAACTGCGCCGCGAACACATCGCTGTTGAGGGAGACACCCATGGCAAGAACAAATGGGCGATTCTGTTTACGGTGCTCATCATGACGTTTATGGTGTGTCTGGATTCGACCGTCGTGACCGTGGCGCTGCCCGTGATGCAAAAGGGGCCGGGCGTGGGCCTCGATCGCATTCAGCTGGTAAGCCCGGTGTATCTGCTTGCGACTTTGCGGTGCGATGCGGCTTTGTGGTGCGATGCGGCTTGTGGGGCGGGCGGGGGTCGGTCCGTGGTAGACTATCGAGCAACGTTTATTAATCGCGCGGTATCGTTGCCGCGAGAAGGGGTTGCGCCATGCAGGAGCTTAAGGACCGTATTCGCCATGACGGCATCGTAAAGGCCGGTAATGTCCTTAAGGTTGATGCTTTCCTCAACCACCAGTGCGACGTTGAGCTGTTTGACCACATGGGCGCCGAGTGGGCCCGTCTGTTCGAGGATGTCGAGATTAACAAGATCCTTACGATCGAGGCTTCGGGCATTGGCATGGCCTGCATCGCAGCCCAGCATTTTGGCGGCGTGCCGGTGGTCTTTGCCAAGAAGGCGCAGTCCATCAACCTCGACGGCGAGCAGTATGCCACGACCATCTATTCCTTTACCAAGCAGAGGGAGTACCCGGTCATCGTTGGCAAGCGTTTCCTGTCCGAGGGCGACAAGGTCCTGATTATCGACGACTTCCTGGCCAACGGATGCGCGCTCGAGGGTCTTATCAAGATCTGCGAGGCCGCAGGCGCCGAGGTTGCCGGCATTGGCATTGCGGTGGAGAAGGGCTTCCAGGGCGGTGGCGATAAGCTCCGCGAGCGCGGCTTCCGTGTTGAGAGCCTGGCCCGTATCGCCGATATGGACTGTGAGAACGGCGAGATCACCTTCGCCTAAGCGCGCAACACAAACGATTGGTATGCGATGTGACAAAGGGACTGTCCCTTTGTCACATTTTTTGTATGAGGGGAGGTGTTGATATGGATGAGAACAAGATGGGATGGCGTGAGTATGCGCGCTATGTCGAGATGTCGGTCGAGGAGCTGGCGCGCGATTGCGAGGTGCAGGTGTTTCGCGCGACGGGTCCGGGCGGGCAAGGCGTGAACACGACGGACTCGGCGGTGCGCATGAAACATATCCCTACGGGGATTACCGTGACGGCGCGCGAGAGTCGCAGCCAGTTCCAAAATCGTAGCTGCTGTTTGCGTAAGCTGCGCGCTGAGCTTGAGCGTCGCGGGCGTCCACCGCGTCGACGCGTAAAGACCAAGGTGCCTCAGCGCTCTCGCCAGCGCAGACTTAATGACAAGCACTTCAACGCCATTAAAAAGGCCAACCGCCGCAAGCCGGGCGGGGAGGAGTGATCTTCTCGATAAGTTGCGGTGAAATAGGGGCTGTTTTGCGGCTTTACCTGCATAAACAGTCCCTATTTCACCGCAACTTAGGGGTGGTTAGCGGGTTGGGCGCCAGACTTGGAGGGCGCCGGGTAGGATGTCGACTTCGATGCGCGAGGCGATAACAGGTTCGCCGTCGGCCTGGATGGGGTAGTCGGGCTCCTCAAAGGTAAGCTCGGCATGGCGGCAGCGGCGCATGCAAACCGGCGGCAACTTGGTATGGTGGCCGTCCTTGGCCGAAAGGAACATGGGAAGCGCGACCGCGCGCGGAACGGGGCCGCAGGCGTAGCAAACGTCGAGCATGCCGTCGCACGGGTCGGCGTCGGGACAGATGCGATAGCCCGAGCCATAGGTGGGGCCCAGCTGAATCGCCATGATGATCGCCCTCACGCGCTCGGCGGGCGCGCCATCAAAGCTGACTGTCATGGGGTAGTTGCGATAGCGCAGGCCAAACTGTTCAAGTCCCGAGAGGGTGTAGAGCGGAGCGCCGGTGAGGCCCGTCTTTTTGCGCAGCTCGGTGGTGCCCAGGCCGATGGCGGCGTCAATACCGACGGAGAGCGTCTGGTCGTAGTACTCAACGGAAGCCTCGCCGCTACCGCTTGCAGGGTTCCATGAGCGAATGCGACCGATGTCCTGACGCTGCAGCTCGCAGGTGAGCAGCGCGCCAAAATCCTTGCCGGAGAAATCTTCTATACCGAGCGTTTGGGCAAAATCGTTGCCGGAACCCACGGGTAGGATGGCAAGAGCGGGGCGGGGGTCCTCCTTTTGTGCCATAAGCCCGTTGACGACCTCGTGGATCACGCCGTCGCCGCCAAGGGCGATAACGGTGCGATAGCCCTGAGCCTGTGCGGCCAGCTCCTTGGCGTGCCCCATACGCTCGGTCAATACCAGGTCAAACTGGGATGCGCGTGCAGTCATGTCCAAAAAGCGTTGCAGGCGCTCGGCAACTTCGCGCGCCGCACCCGATTGGGCGGCTGGGTTGGCGATGATGAGCGTGCGACCAAAATCAGTTGCGTGCATGGGCGACTCCCGGCATATGGCGTGACGGTGCGGTCGCGCTCGGGTCGAATTGCCCCCCCCCGATTGTGGCTGCACGGCGAATACTTACGTCTACTCTATCAGGTCGTTGTGGCGCTCGATAGCATCCGCTACCGTACCGCCCTCATCCACTATAAGCGAACGGCGCTTGGGTGAGATGATGCGCTGGGCAGGGTACACGCCGCGGTGTCCGCCGGCGAGATAGCTGATAAAGGCCACGATGACAAAGAACCCGGCGGCCGTGCCGTGGAACAGGTCGATGGCCATCATGCAGGTGGTGATGGGCACGTTAAGGCCGGCACAGAACACGCCGAGCATGCCGAGAGCCGCCAGAAAGCTGGGGTCGAGCCCGGTAAGGCAACCGATCCAGCCACCGAGTGCCGCACCGATGCCAAACAGGGGCGTGACCTCGCCGCCTTGGAAACCGGCACCCAGGGTGAGTGCCGTTACGACGAGCTTGATGGCGGCGTCGGCGAGGGTGGTGTTGCCGGCAAACCCGGCGCCCGAAAGCCACGTGGAAAGGCCGGCGTAGTCCCAGGCGTCGAGGAGGGCATAGACAGCCAAAACCACGAGTGCGCCTATAAGGGCGCGAACGAGGTAATTGGTGATAAAGCGACCGTACAGGCTCTTGACGGTTCGAACCGACCAGGCAAAGAGGCGTGCCGTCAGACCGAAGACAATGGCGCTGATCACAACGATAACGACCGTTTTGGGCGTCATGGCGGGAACGCTGGCGATGGCATTCGCTTCGTACTCGGTACCCAGGGCGAGTGATGTAAAGTAGCCGGTAAACGAGGCGACCAGGCAGTAGATCCCTGCGGTGTAGTCGATCTTGCCGATAAAGCACATCTCCATGCCAAAGAAAGCTCCGGCAAGGGGCGAACCGAACACGGCGCCAAAGGCCGACGAGATGCCGGCGAGCATGAGGTCGTGGTGGTCATGCTTTTTGAGGTGGGCGAGGCTTGAGATGTTGCTGGCGATGGTACCGCCAATCTGCACCGCGGCTCCCTCGCGACCGGCCGATCCGCCCGTTAGGTGCGTGAGTGTGGAGCAGACGAAGGTGAGGACGGCCATGCGCATATGGATGAGGCGTGTACTCAGAGCGGAGTCGATGACCAGGTTGTTACCGCGTTTGGCGGCAAGACCGTGGTTTTTGTACACCCATGCGGTGGCAACGCCCACAACGGGAAGCATGGCGTAGATCCACGTATGGTGCTCGCGATAGTCGGTCGCGATATTCAACGAGGCCAAAAACGCCCAAGCGGCAACGCCCATGGCGAGCGAGACGATGACGACGAGTACGAGCAACTTAGCGCTCGCGAGTAGGTTGTGGGCATTGCGGCGCGTGTCGGCAGCCAAGAGATGCTCGGAGCGGGTGAGCTGTTGCCTGCCTGCCATGATGACGTCGTTAAGGGAGAAAAAGCCGCCGTCGTCGAGCGACTGGGAATGATCCTGCGCCTCGTTTGCGCTTTCGGGTTTGTCGGTAAAAGCCATACGTTCCTCTTTTAGGTTGCAACACGAGCATTATAGAACGTGCCAAACGTGACAAACCGGCAGGTTGGTTTCGGTTCTGTTTCGCGGCTTGCGGCCGACAGATGTATTCGAGAACGTGGGTCGTTTCGCCGTCGTTCGGCAGGGGATTATACTGAGACAAGCATAAAGAATTGGCGCCCCCGTTGTGCGCTGTGGCATTAAGAGGTGCATATGGCAGAGAAACTCATTCCGCTGGAGGACGCGCAGTCGATTGTTCTGTCGCACGTTGCTCCGACCGATCTCGTCGAGATTCCCGTGTGGCAGGCCGCCGGTCTTCCCTTGGCCGAGGACGCGGTGGCCGATATCGACATTTCGCCGTTTGCCAACAGCGCTATGGACGGATATGCCGTGCGCACGGCGGACTTGGTGCAGGCATCTGGCGAGGCGCCGGTGACGCTCGACGTTATCGGACACGAGGCTGCGGGCCATGTGTTTGGGGGCGCAATCGGCGCGGGCGACACGGTTCGTATCATGACGGGCGCGCCGGTACCCGAAGGTGCCGATGCCGTGGTGAAGTACGAGATCGTCGATGTGCTCGACGGTGACGGCAACGAGGGTTCGCGTGTGAGATTCTCGGCGCCGGCCAAGGTGGGGGAGAACGTTCGATCGGCTGCTGAGGAAGCGCATACTGGCGACGTCGTGATGTACGCTGGAGAGGTTGTGGCTCCGGCGGGCGCCGGCTTGCTGGCGAGCGCCGGGTATGCGAGTGTGAAGGTGCATGCCGCGCCGCGCGTGGGCATTATCTCGCTGGGGACGGAACTGGTCGCACCGAGTAACGTGCCGGCGCGCGGGCAGATTCGCGACTCCAACTCGTCGGCGTTGATGGCCGAGGCGCTCGATGCAGGAGCCGAGCCCGTGTTCTACGGCATTGCGCCCGATGATGAGCAGGCGATTGCCGAGTTGGTGCATCGCGCCGCGCAGGACTGCGATTTTGTCATTACGAGTGGTGGCGCCTCTGCGGGTGATTACGACTATGTGACGGCGCTCGTTCGGCGCGAGGGCGAGGTGCTGTTCGACCGCATCTCGATGCGTCCCGGCAAGGCCATCACGTTTGGCCTGCTGGGGGGCAAGCCATATTTGGGACTTTCGGGCAATCCCGCGGCGGCGTATGTGGGCTTTGAGATGCTCGCCCGCCCGGCGATCCGCAAGATGCGCGGCTTTGCCGAGGGCGTGCGTCCCGTGCAGCAGGCGAAGCTCACACACGGCGTGAAGAAGCGACAGCATCGCCGCTTCTTCGATCGTGCCACGGTTTTACGCGACCCCGAGACCGGTGAGCTGTTGGTGACCGAGGCCAAGACGCAGAATTCGGCGCTGCTCGGCACGATGCAGCGGGCCAATTGCCTGCTGCGTATTGACGAAGGCCCGTGTGACCTCAGGGCGGGCGACGTCGTGGATGTCGTGCGTGTCGACTTGCCTGAGGGCGCGGTGCTATAGGAGGAATGCTATGGAGTTGAAGATATCGATTGTGACGTGCTCGGATACGCGCGATCTTGCCCAGGACGAGGCGGGTGCTGCGCTCGAGGAACTCATCGCGGCGCAGGGCTGGACGGTCGCCTCACATGTGGTCGTGCGCGACGACGTCAGCGAGATCGGTGATGCCATTGTGGAAGCGGCCGATGAGTGCCACGCCAATGTCGTGCTTACCTGCGGCGGCACGGGCCTTTCGATGCGCGACGTGACGCCCGAGGCGACGCGTGCCGTCTGCGACCGCGATGTACCGGGTATTGCAGAGGCGATCCGTGCGTACTCCATGACCAAGACGCGCCGCGCTATGCTTTCGCGCGCCGTGTGCATGCAGCGTGGGCATACGCTTGTCATCAACTTTCCGGGATCAACGAAAGCGGCCCGCGAAAGCTGGGAGGCTGTGAGCGACCAGCTGGAGCACGCAGCTCAAATGACGGCGGGGGGCGGGCACGCCAAATAAGCGCATTACCTGCGGCGGAGTGACCTTACGGGCTGCTCCGCCTTTTTTATGCAGCGACAGTGCGGGCCGTCTTGTGGTTATCGGTAAAGGAAAATTATTAGACGAGAAATATTTATCACAAACACTATTCGCACAAAAGTATAATCTAGTAACAGAATAAAGCTTGCGGCGGGGTGCCCGGGCGTAGCCTTCGAAAGGGTTGAACATGTTCGATACGGTTTCTCGCCGCGGGTTCGTTTCACTTTCCGCTGTCGCCGCTGCCGGCCTTGGGCTTGCCGGCTGTTCCGGCAACAAGACGTCTGGGCCGACTGGCTCCGATGCCGGTTTTGCTAAGGCATCTTCCAAGAAGGCTGTCGAGCTGCAAGTCTTTGCTGCCAACTCGCTCGAGAAGGCTCTGCCCGAGGTTCAGAAGCTCTATACCGACCAGACCGGCACCACGTTTGCCGACACGCAGTTTAAGGCGTCTGGCGACCTTGTCGAGCAGATGCGCGCCGGTGCCGCCGTCGACGTACTCATCACGGCCTCCAAGGGCACCATGGATGACGCCGAGGCCGCCGAGCTCGTCGACGCCGACACGCGTGAGGACATGTTCGTCAACGACCTCGTGATCATTCGCGCCGAGGGCTCCGAAACCAAGGTCGAGGCCATCGCCGTCGTCGCGAACCTGGACGGCAAGATCGCCATCGGCGCCGCCAAGACCGTTCCCGCTGGCAAGTACGCCAACCAGGCCCTGGCCTCCGTGGGCCTCTACACCGGCACCGAGGGCGACGACGGCGAGTATGCACCCGATTTCGCCGACAAGGTGGCTCTGGCCGACAAGGTCGGCACCGCTGCGTCTTACGTCTCTACGGGCGATTGCGTGGCCGGTTTTGTCTACAGCTCCGATATCTTCCGCTACGACGGCATCGAGGAGACCTTCGTGTGCCCCGAGGACTCGCACAAGCCCATCGTGTATCCCGGCGCTGTCGCCGATAGCTCCGAGCACGCCGACGAGGCCAAGGCGTTCATCGACTTCTGCCTGACCAACAAGAAAGCCCAGAAGATTTGGGCTAAGTACGGCTTTGAGCTTTCCGCGTAGTTCGCAACATCGCTGCATAACGATATGCTTGAGGGCGGGCGTTCTCGCGATCGCCCGCCCTTTTGATTGAACCGGCGTGTCCGCGCGCCGTTGCCCTGTGTTTGAGGAGTCGCCCGTGCCAAGGAAAACGATTCGCCTGCTCGCCGTGCTGGCTGCGGTTCTGTGCGTGCTGACCGCACCGCCCGGGGTTGCTCGGGCCGAGGCACTCTTCACCACCGCCGATGGCCGCCAGGCGACCGAAGATTCCGCGCTTATCGATGGCGTCGGGTTTGGCCTCAACGCGTTTGAGCGCAATGCCAAGGGCACGGCCCGTTCGTTTGCGGGTCAGCCCGAGGGCTACCGTTTTCCTATCTACAAGAAGACGACCCTCGTGACGGTGACGACGCCTGAGAGCATCGTGGTCTGGCTCGACGCCCATGCCGCCAAAGACGCGGGGCTCGATATCTCAAAGGCAGATGACCAAAAGGCGCTCAAGAAGATGCTCGTGGGGCTCGACAAGTCGCACTCCATGGGTGGTGCGTTGCTGGAGGACTCTAATCTCGAATGGGTCTTTACCTCGGATAACGCGCTGGTGCAGAGCGATTACCGCTATCAGTTTAAGGTGAAGGGCGGCAACGGCGATTACTACACGGTAGTGAATGCCGCCGACGCCGCGAATGCCGAGCTAGATTTGGGTGACGGCGCCCTGTGGAGCGATAACGCCGCCCTCGTGCGGTATGCGGACGTGTCGACGACGGTGCCGCCGTCGCTGGCGGAGCGCGCCGCAGCCTTCTTTGGCGACATCGACTATCGCCCGTTTTGGGTGTCCATAAAAACGAGCGGCCTTGCCCTGCTGATCTCCTTTGCGCTGGGGCTGTTCGCCGCGTGGAAGACTATGGGTACCTCGAGTCGCATCAAGGGCCTGCTCGATTCGGTTTTTACGATTCCTATGGTGCTGCCGCCCACGGTCTGCGGCTTTCTGCTCCTCATGCTGTTTGGCCGCTCGACCGGGGTGGGCCAGTGGCTCATCGCGCACGGCATCTCGATTGTCTTTACGTGGCCGGCGGCGGTGATATCTGCCGTGGTGGTGTCGTTTCCGCTCGTCTATCGTACGGCACTCGGTGCCTTCGAGAGCCTCGACACGCAGATGCTCGACGCCGCGCGAACCTTAGGATGGTCCGAACGTCGCATCTTTGCCAAGCTCATGATGCCGCTCGGCTGGCCCTCCATCGCCGCCGGCACGGTGCTCGCCTTTGCCCGCGCAATGGGCGAGTTTGGCTGCACCCTGTTCTTTGCGGGCAACTACGCCGGTATTACGCAGACCATTCCCATCGCCATTTACTTTGAATGGATGGGCGGCAACACGTCGGTGGCCCTCTTTTGGGTCGTGGTCGTAATCGTGTTTAGTTTCCTAGTCATTCTGTTCATCAACATGTACACGGCGCATTCGCAAAAGTATCGCGAGCGGGGCCTTTCCCGTGCGGAGCGCAAGCAGGCCAAAGATCTCGCCGGACGGGGCGATTCACTCGACCCGGCGGGCGGCGATGCCTTGCGTATCGATCGCGAGGCGCTGGCCGAGCTCATGCGCGATGACGCCGTCTCGGAGGGAAGTCGATAGGCCATGTCACTCGTTCTGGACATCAAAAAACGCTATCCCGGGTTTACGCTCGACATGCAGCTTGAGGCCGGCGAGGAGCGCGTGGCGCTGCTGGGCGCCTCGGGTTGTGGCAAGAGCTGTACGTTGCGCTGCATTGCCGGCGTGGAGACGCCCGACGAGGGCAAGATCGTCGTCAACGGCATGACCTTTTTTGACTCGGCGGCGGGCATCAACCTGTCGCCCCAGGAGCGCAAATGCGCCCTGCTGTTCCAAAACTATCAGCTGTTTCCCAACATGACGGTGGCCGATAACGTATGCGCCGGCGTAAAGGATGCGGGCGACGCCGCCGCGCGCAAAAAGCTCGCCGAGCGCTATCTGGGCATTTTCGGTCTGGCCGATTTTGCCGACCGCTATCCCGCGCGACTCTCGGGCGGCCAGCAGCAACGCGTGGCGCTCGCCCGCATGGTGGCGGCGCATCCGGGCATCTTTATGTTCGACGAGCCTATGAGCGCGCTCGATTCCTATCTTAAGAGCGCACTCGAGCAGAACATGCTCGACCTGTTCGACGTCTGTAACCGCACCGTGCTCTACGTGAGCCACGACATTGACGAAGCGTGCCGCCTCTGCCAGCGCATCTGCGTGATGCATAACGGGCGCGTCGAGGAGATCGGTTCTGTCGAGGACGTGGTTCGCCGTCCGCAGACGCTGGCGGCGCTGCGCTTGACGGGGTGCAAGAACACAAGCCGCGCACGAAAGATCGGGCCCGAGGAAGTTGAGGCGCTCGACTGGGGCATGACCTTTAACGTGGGTCGCGAGGTTCCCGATAATGTGGTGTACCTGGGCATTCGCGCAAGCTACTTCCATGTTGACAATCGCGCGGAGCGGGGCCGCAACAGCTATGATTTGCACGTGGCCCGAGTGAGCGATTCACGTTTTGAGCGCCTGGTGCTGCTGGACGTGCCGCGCGTCGATGCGCCCACGCGCCTGCAGTGGAAGGTCAACAAGGTGGGCGTGCCTGTCGACGGGCTGCCGCAAGCGGGCGAGACGCTGCGCATGCATTTTGATGCCAGTAGGATCCATTTGGTCTGTCGATAGCGCCGGGTAATGCCGTCGGGGATATAAGTCTCGGCGGCTTTGTCTTGCCGTTCGCCGAATGAGGGATGACAAACTCTTATCAATCAAGATAATTATTTATTAAACGACGGCACACGATGCTGTCGTACGACGATGCCGCGGGGGCTGCAAGCGTGGCTCTGTGTGGTACGTCCGACGAGGTGATTCCCGAGGGCGAGAAGGTGCTGCCGGCAAATCTGTGTCCGCTCATCAAGTCGACGTACGTCTTTGCCTACTCGCAAAAGTGCCCGTTTACGTACTTTAGCGACATGATCATCGGCGAGACCACCTGCGACGGCAAGAAGAAGATGTACGAGCTGCTGGGGGAGCTCAAGCGCACGCACATTCTGCATCTTCCGCAGGGTCGCGATCGCGCCTACGAGCGTGAAGGCTGGTACGAGGAGTGCCGCCTGCTCAAGGAGGAGCTCGAGGGCTTCTACGGCGGCTAAGGCCGCTGTGGTCGATGGGGTGGATTCGGTGACGTGGACCTGCGTGCAGCCAACCGGGTTCTCCTCGGTCGATGCTTCCGAGCGGCTGCGCGAGGCACTGGCAGCGGCTGGCTATGACGTGGCTGCCGACCTGGCGCGTTCCGGCGAGCCCACCAAGATCAGCAGCATGTGCACGGTGTTTGCCGAGAGCGAGGTCATTAGCCTGATCGGCCGCGGCGAGCCGCGCGAGAACATTGCGCGTGGCGTGATCGAGAGCGTCGTGTCGCGTGTGGCGACCATGGCCTCGCAAGCCGCGGGCGCCCCGTACTATCTGACCGGTGGTCTGTGCGAAAACGCCTATGTCGTCGAGCGTCTTGGCGCATTGGTGGGCTCGCCGGTCACCACCTCGCCCCAGGCCCGCTTTGCCGGTGCCATCGGCGCGGCCATTCGAGCCCAGGCGCTCGCGTAGGGGGCCGGTGCGATAAATTGCCCGCTCTCGGCGCCGCCATGCGTATACTGGGAGGAACTGATTGACCTATGAGAGGAGGTATCGATGGCTGACGATCTCATGAAGCTCACGCAGATGACTGCCGCGAGCGGTTGAGCCGCTAAGTTGGCTCCTGGAGCCCTCGCCCAGGTCCTGGGCGACTTACCCAATGTGCATAACGACAACCTGCTCGTGGGGTTCGATACCTCCGACGATGCGAGCGTCTTCCGCGTTGGCGATAACTTGGGCCTCGTGCAGTCCATCGACTTCTTCCCACCGATGGTCGACGACCCGTTCCTGTTTGGCCAGATCGCCGCGGCAAACTCGCTGTCGGACATATACGCCATGGGCGGACGGCCGAGCCATGCCATGAACCTGCTTTGCATACCCAGTTGCCTGGGCGTTGAGGTTGCCGGCCAGATTCTGGCGGGTGGCGCCGACAAGTGCGTCGAGGCCTGCTGTGCCATCGCGGGCGGCCACACCATCAACGACGACGAGCCCAAGTACGGCCTGTCCGTGAGTGGCTTTGTCGCGCTTGACCGTATGCTCACCAACAGCGGCGCACGCGTGGGCGATGTTCTGCTGCTGACCAAGGCGATCGGCTCGGGCATCATCACTACGGCCATTAAGGGCGAGCTCATCGAACAGGACGAGGCCGCAGCCATGTTTGACTCGATGCGGACCCTCAACGAGGCTCCGATTCGTCTGGCCGAGGACCTCGAGCTTCATGGCTGCACCGACATCACGGGCTTTGGCCTGATCGGACATGCGTGCGAGATGGCCGAGGGCTCGGGCGTGCAGATTGAGCTTGTGTCGGGGGCGGTGCCGCTCTTTGACCAGGTGCTCGACATGGCACGCCTTGGCATTATCCCTGCCGGCGCCTACCGCAACCAGGACTTTTTTGGCTCGCGCGTGGCGGTCGACGATGGCCTGGAGCCGGGCATGCTCGACGCGCTGTACGATCCGCAGACCTCGGGCGGCCTGCTTATCGCGGCGCCTGCTGCCGATGTGGATGAGCTTGCGCGCCGTCTGCATGCCGAGGGGTGCGTTGCCGCCGTCGTCGGTCGCGTGTGCGAGCCGGTGCCAGGCGGTCCTGCCGTCCACGTTGTCCGCTAGCCCGCACGTTTATGTAACTGTTTACCGTTCTCTAGAACGGTTCTTTCGAAAGGAAATGCTATGTCTACCAAGATTGAAGTTAATGCCATGGACGATGCCTGCCCGCTGCCCGTTGTCAAGACGCTTAAGGCGCTCAAGCAACTCGATGGCGAGGGCGTTGTCGTGACCTCGGTCGATAACGAGACCGCCGTCAAGAACATCTCCAAGATGGCGCAGGAGAAGGGCTGCACGGCCTCGGTCGAGAAGGTTTCTGACGCCGAGTGGCACGTGACCGTGGCGACCGCCGGTGCCGTGGCCGTGGCTGATCCCGAGCAGGATGGCGCTGCCTTCTGTGATGCCAGCGCCGGCAAGGGCAAGCTCGTCATTTCCGTCTACACCGACTGCATGGGCCGCGGCGACGACGAGCTGGGCCACAAGCTCATGAAGGCCTTCATCTTTGCCGTGACGCAGCAGGAGGAGCTGCCCGCGACCATGCTGTTCTACAACGGCGGCGCCAAGCTCACCGTCGAGGGCTCGCCGGTGCTCGATGACCTGAAGGGCCTGGCCGAGCAGGGCGTCGAGATTCTCACCTGCGGTACCTGCCTGGACCACTTTGGCATCAAAGACCAGCTTGCGGTGGGCGAGGTCACCAACATGTACGTGATCGTGGAGAAGATGGGGCAGGCCGTGCGCGTCGTGCGCCCGTAGCGTATTGGTTGGAGTTGCCATGAGGGAGAAGCGTCCGGCGCTTGTCATCACGTTTCCCACCACGGCGGCCGCCATGGGCTGCGAGTCCCTATGCATCGAGCGCGGCCTCCCCGGGCGCACGATCCCCGTGCCCGGGGAGGTCGCTGCCGGCTGCGGCTTGGCGTGGAAGGCGTTGCCTGCCGATGAGGAGCTACTGCGCGCCGAGCTTGCCACAGCTGGTGTTCCCACCGAGGGCTTTACGGTGATTGACATGTGGGAGGTCGTGCGATGATCTATCTGGATAACGCGGCGACGACCATGCATAAGCCGCAGACGGTCATCGATGCCGTGACGCAGGCGATGTGCTCGCTCGGCAATGCCGGACGTGGCGCGACGTCGGGTGCGCTCGACGCGGCGCGTACCATCCACGGCTGTCGTGCCAAGCTCGCGCGCCTTTTGGGTTGCCCGAGAGCGGACCATGTTTGTTTTACGCCCAACTCCACCGCGGCGCTCAACACCGCCATCTGTGGCGTGGTGCGCCCCGGCGACCGTGTGGTCACGACGGTGCTCGAGCACAACTCGGTGTTACGCCCGCTCAATCGCCTGGCAGCGGAACAGGGTGTGGCGGTTGAGCATGCGGGCTGCGACGCGAACGGCGTGCTCGACTACGACGAGCTCGAGTGGTTGGTGACGCCGGACACGCGTGCTGTGGTGGTGACGCACGCCTCCAATGTGACCGGCAACGCGGTCGACATTGCGCGCGTAGCGGCCATGGCCCATGCGGCAGGTGCGCTGGTGATCGTCGATGCCTCGCAGTCTGCCGGCACGGCGAAGATCGACATGGATGCCATGGGGCTCGACGTTGTGTGTTTTACCGGTCACAAGGGGCTTATGGGTCCGCAGGGGACCGGCGGCCTGGCCGTGGCAGAGGGCGTCGACGTGGCGCCCTGGGCCATGGGCGGCACGGGCGTGCACAGCTTCGATGCGCTGCAGCCGCTTGAGTGGCCCACGCGCCTTGAGGCGGGCACGCTCAACGGTCACGGTATCGCGGGCCTTTCTGCCGGCCTCGACTTTATCGAGGCACAAGGCGGGGTCGAGGCGATTGCGGCGCATGAGCGCTCGCTTGCAGAGCGCTTCCTTGCCGGCGTGCGCGAGATTCCGGGGATTAAGCTCTACGGTGCCTTTGACCAGCCCGTGCGCTCGGCGATCGTCTCACTCAACGTGGGTGATATCGACTCTGCCCAGATTTCGGACGCGCTCATGCAGGGGTGGGGGATTGCGACGCGCCCCGGCGCCCATTGTGCCCCGCTCATGCACCGCGCGCTCGGGACTGAGCGTCAGGGTGTCGTTCGTTTCTCGTTTGGGTATTTCAACACGGACGAGGAAGTCGACACCGCGATTGACGCGCTCCGCGATTTAGCCTGTTAGAGCGTATATACTTGCGGGACGGGTCTTTTGCCCGTCCCGTTTTGTTTCGACCCGAAAGGTGGTCCCATGGCCTCATCCGCCCCGCACGGCCTGCGCTCCGACCATGTCGTTACCGTCGGCATCGCCCTGTTCTCGATGCTCTTTGGCGCCGGCAACCTCATTATTCCGCCGCTGTTGGCGCTGCAGGCAGGCTCTGCCACGCCGCTCGCCATGCTCGGCTTTCTGATTGCCGCCATCGGCCTGCCCGTCATGGGCTTTATCGCCGTGGCGCTTGCCGGAACGGCGCGCGAGCTGGCCGGGCGTGTGCATCCTAAGTTTGGTGAATTCTTCGTTGCGGCGGTGTATCTAGCCATCGGCCCGTGCCTGGCTATTCCGCGCACGAGCTCCACGGCCTTCGAGATGCTGGTGCCGCTGCTGCCCGAGGGCGTCTCGCTCGGCACAACTCGCCTGGTGTTTGCCGTTGGCTTCTTCGTCGTCGCGTTTGCGCTCACGCTGCGTCCGGGCGTTATCACGCGCGTGCTCGGTCGCATTACGGGACCCGCGCTCATTGCGCTCATCGTGCTGGTCGTGGGTGCCGCCGTGGTCTCGCCGTTGGGTCCCGCTGGCGCGCCGCAGGCTCCCTACGATGCAGGCGCTGCCGTGCAGGGCTTTTTGACCGGCTACCAGACCATGGACCTGCTTGCGTCGCTCGCCTTTGGCATTATCATCGCCGAGACCATCCACGAGCTGGGCGTGACCGATGACAAGCGCGTGGCCTTCGAGATCTCGCGTTCTGGTGTGATCGCCGGCGTGCTCATGGCCATCATCTACTGCGGCCTGGCGCTTGCCGGCATGCAGCTCGGCACGGTTGTGCCCGATGCCACCAACGGTGCCGCCATCCTTGCCCGTTCTGCCTCCATGCACTTTGGTCTTGCCGGCACGGTCGTGGTCTTTGCAATCTTTTTCCTCGCCTGCATGAACGTGTGCATCGGCCTCATCAGCTGCTGCTCGCGCTACTTCTGCGAGACGTATGTGGTCGAAGGGGGAGCGGAGGCTTCCGAGGAGGCCATGCGCCGTCCCTTCGCGGTTTTCGCCTTTGTGTTCGCGGCGTTTTCGTGCGTGCTCTCCAACGTGGGCCTCGACGCGATTCTCATGTTCTCGGTGCCCATGCTCAACGCCTTGTATCCCGTTGCCATCGTGCTGGTGCTTATGGGCCTGGTGCACGGTTTTTGCGATGCGCATCCGCGGGTGTGGGTTTGGGTCGGCGGCGTCGTCGCGGTGCAGAGCGTGATCACCTCGGTCCGCGACGCGTTTTTTGCGGGCGCGTGGCTGCCATTCGATGCGCTGCCGTTTGCAGACATTGGAGCCGCGTGGGCGCCGGCCGCCGTTGTGGCGTTTGTGATTGGCCTGCTCCATAGCCAGTTTGTCACACATTCGAGGAGCTAGGGTATCGTCGCTTGCACAAGCGGGAAGTCTCCCCTATAATTTCCTTCGCTTTGGGACACGCAAGGTTTAGACCTTAGCTGCTCAACACCTTCGGGACGTGGCGCAGTTTGGTAGCGCGCCTGCTTTGGGAGCAGGATGTCGCAGGTTCAAATCCTGTCGTCCCGACCATATCTTGCGGGCGTAGTTCAATGGTAGAACCCCAGCCTTCCAAGCTGATGACGCGGGTTCGATTCCCGTCGCCCGCTCCATAGGATAGTTTTAACGGCTTTGGCTCTATTTGGTGCCAGAGCCGTTTTCATAAGCGTGCCGGGCGACGGGAATCGAACCCGGCAGGGTGCGAAGCTGAGAAAATGCGTGAGCATTTTCCAGCGCAGCACGCAAGGGCCAATGGCCCGCATCGAAACAAGGGTTTGCAAAGCAAACCCTTGGACTTCCCGTCGCCCGCTCTATAAGATTGATGAATGGCTCTGCTTCCTTTTGGAAGCAGAGCATTTTCATATACCTGCCGTGGACCCCACATCCCCTCCTAAGTTGCGGTGAAATACGGACTGTTTTCCGGCTTTTATGGCCCATGTAGTCCGTATTTCACCGAAACTTGCACCTGAGCTTCAGGTTGAGATTGCTCGGCCAGGAAACGCCGGCTATTATCTGGCAGATTATGGTTGGCACGTGCCGTCGCTACTCGAGGCCTGCGATGCGCTGCTCGACGAGCGCGGTTTTCGCGGGTCGGCCAAGGCCGGCATCTTGGTGTTCGACGACGACTTTGGCCTGCATGCCCAGCAGGTGGCTCCATCCGCTCGCTCGACAAGCGCGATGTGGCCCGCAAGTCGATGTTCACCACGCATTCGCTCCCTTTGTCGATTCTGATCGAAGAAATCGAGCAATCGTGCGATGATATCGTCTTCATAGGGATTCAGCCGGGCGACGCGGAGTTCTACAACCCCATGTCCCCGGAAGTCTTTGACGCCGTTGACGCCGTGTACGACGCCGTGGCCGCCAACGACTTTTCCCACTTTGTCCGCTTGGGACAGGAGCTGTAGCAGCGCTTGTCCCTGGTGATTAGGAAAGAAGTGATTGACATGGCAGATTCCAAGGTGGAGTACCCTGCTCCCGATTGCCTGGCGCCCGCCGCGATCGAGGCCAAGACCGAGGCCGCCGGCGTGACCAAGGCTAACCTGCCGGTCGCTCAGGCCTTTCTGTTGGCAATGTTCGCCGGTGCGTTTATCGCCTTCGGCGGTCTGTTCTTTACGGTGTTTTTGAGCGACAGCACGCTGGGCTGGGGTGCCCAGCGCGTCGTGGGCGGCCTGTGCTTTTGCCTGGGCCTGGTGCTGGTGCTGGTGTGTGGCGCCGAGTTGTTCACCGGTAATTCGCTTATGGTCTGCGCTCTCAAGAGCAAAAAGATCACCCTGGTCCAGATGCTCAAGGCTTGGGTCGTCGTGTGGCTTGGCAACTTTGCCGGTGCCCTGTTCATCGTCTTTTTGGTGTACATGGCCGGCGTTTACAAGCTCAACGGCGAGGCGGTCGCCAATTCCATGGTGAGTGTCGCCGCCGGCAAGGTGACGATCGACTGGCTGACGATCTTCTTCCGCGGCATCCTGTGTAACATCTTTGTGTGCCTGGCCGTGTGGATCGGTACTGCCGGCAAGACCGTGGTCGATAAGGTCGTGGGCATTCTGCTGCCCATCGCCGCCTTTGTGGCCTGCGGTTTTGAGCACTGCGTTGCCAATATGTATTTTTTGCCCATGGGTGCCGTGATGCACGCGTGCGGCTATGGTGCCGACGTCGCCGGCGCCGATGCGCTCAACGCCGCGGGCATTGCGTTTAACCTGTCCGCCGCCACGTTGGGCAACATCGTGGGCGGTGCGGTTCTGGTCGCGCTCGGATACTGGTTTATCTACGCCAAGAAGTCTGAGGCGTAGGGTACCGTCTGTTTGACGTTGGACCTCCCGCGGGGCGTCGCCGTGCGAGGATAATAGCGATTGATTGACTCAGCCGATCGAATCGGCTGATAGTTTGACGTTCGAACGATTGATTCACCTTTGGTTTTGAAAGGCCGCACATGAGCGATAGCCAGAACATGTCCGATGAGGTTCGCGCCCGCCTGCGCGCCATTCCCTCCGTCAACGAGCTGCTCGCCGAGTGGCCGGTAGTTAAGGCGGCGGGGGAGACCTGCGACGCGGTGGTGCATGCCGCCGTCACGGCCGAGCTCGACGAGGAACGCGCCGCCATTCGCGCCGGTGCCGCCCCGCGCTCTAAGCGCGACCTGGCCTCGGCGATCGAGTGGCGTGCGCACCGCTCCGCGCTGCCGAGCCTGCGCCCTGCCGTCAACGCCACGGGCGTGGTCATCCATACCAACTTGGGCCGCGCCCCGCTCGCGGAGTCGGCGGCAAAGGCCGTGGCCGAGGTTGCGCGCGGGTACAGTACGCTCGAGTACAGCGTGGACACCTGCTCGCGCGGGTCGCGCAAGGAACACGCCGCGCAGCTGATCCGCTCGCTCACCGGCGCCGAGGACGCGCTTGTGGTCAACAACAACGCCGCCGCGGTGCTGCTGGTGCTGGCGACCCATGCCGCAGGCAAGGAGGTCATCGTTAGCCGCGGCGAGCTTGTCGAGATCGGCGGCAGCTTTCGCATCCCCGATGTCATGGCGTCTTCGGGCGCCAAGCTCGTCGAGGTCGGCGCCACCAACCGCACGCACCTAGCAGATTATGAGCAAGCCATCACGCCCGATACGGCCATGATTCTCAAGGTCCATCCTTCCAACTATCGCATCGAGGGCTTTCACGAGGAAGTGAGCTCTCGGGAGCTTGCGGCGCTTGCTCACAAGCACGGCCTGCTGTTCTATGAGGACCAGGGGTCGGGCGCGCTCCTGCCCGATGACATCCTGGTGCGCGGTGGCGAGGAACCCACGCCGGCTTCGGTCGCGGCGGGGCTCGATATCGTGTCGTGCTCGGGCGATAAGCTGCTGGGCGCGGCGCAGGCGGGCATCATCATGGGCCGTCGCGATCTGGTCCAGGCCTGCGGCGCACATCCGCTCATGCGCGCTCTGCGTCCGGGCAAACTGGCTCTGTCGGCGCTCGAGGCCACGCTGCGCATTTACATGGACGGGGCGGATGCGGCCCATCGCGAGGTGCCGGTGCTCAACATGCTTACGCTGCCGCAGGCCCATTTGGAGCGACGTGCCCGCAAGCTGCGCGATCGTATGGTCGCCGGGCTCGATAAGGCCGGTTGCCCGTGCGCCGTTCAGGTGGAGATCGTCGAGGAATCGTCGACCCCCGGTGGCGGCTCGCTGCCTACCATGGAGCTGCCCACGATGTGCGTTGCCGTGCGTCTTGTTGACGCGCGCCTGACGGTCGATGCGCTCAAGCGCTCGCTTGTCCAGGACTTCGACACGCCGGTCGTCACGCGAACCTCGCACGATCGCATTTTGTTTGACGTCCGTACGCTCGTGGGCGACCGCGACATCGAGACGGCGGCGTCGACGCTTGCCGCATGCGTTGAGAAGGCGCTTGCTCGATGAGTGAGGTCCAGGCGCTGGTGGAGTGTCCCGTTATCGTTGGCACGGCGGGCCACGTCGACCACGGTAAGTCGGCATTGATCGAGGCACTGACCGGCAAGAATCCCGACCGTCTGGAGGTTGAGCGTCGTCGAGGTATGACCGCTGAGCTTGGCTTTGGCGAGCTGGCGCTGCCGAGTGGCAAGATTGTCGGCCTGGTCGACGTGCCTGGCCATGCCCACTACCTGCGCGCCATGGTGCAGGGCGCCACGGGTATCGACGTGGCCGTGCTGGTGGTTTCGGCCGTCGAGGGCGTGATGCCGCAGACCCGCGAGCACGTGCATGTGCTGGAGCTGCTGGGCGTTACGCATATGGTGGTCGCGCTGACGATGTGCGACCTGGCCGATGCCGAGATGACCGAGCTTGCCGAGCTCGATGTCGATGTTTTTTTGTCGGGTACCGTGTTTGCGGGCGCGCCGATTGTGCCCGTGTCGTCCAAGACGGGCGAGGGGATTGACGGGCTGCTTGCGGTGCTCGACGAGCAGGTAAGTGCCTGCTGGGATGCTTGCCGCGACCGTTCCGATCGGAGCGATGCCGCGTCTCGCCTGCCGATTGACCGCTGCTTTACGATCAAGGGTGTCGGCACCGTCGTTACGGGAACGCTGCACGATGCACCGGTTGCTGTGGGCGACGAGCTGATGGCTTTGCCGTCGCGTACGGTCTGTCGTGTGCGCGGGATTCAGGTGCATGGCGATACGCTGCGCGCGCTGCCTGGGCAACGCGTGGCGCTCAACCTGGTCGGTGACGGTGTCGCGGCGCTTGACCGTGGTGAGATGCTGGGCGTGGCGGGTCGCTTTGGTCAGACGTTGCGCTTTATGATGACGTTTACCTACCTGGGCCGCGAGGGCGCCAAGCCGCGCGTGCTCGAGTCGGGCGCGCGCGTGCACGTGATGGCCGGCACGGCCGAGGTCATCGGCCGCGTCATGCTTTTGGAGGGCGAGGCCCCCATGGCGGTGGGCGAGACCCGTACCGTGCAGGTGCGCCTGGAGGAGCCATTGCCGCTGCGCGCCGGAGACCATGCCGTGGTGCTGTCGTATTCGCCCGTTATGCTCATCGGCGGCGGGCGTGTGCTGCTTTCGCGCTGCCGTCGCTCGCGCGAGCTTTCGGCCGGCGAGCGTGCGCTGTTTGCGGCGCTTGAAGCCGGCGATGCCGTTGCTAGCGTAGACGCGTGGCTGGCGCTGCAGGCGCTGCCGGTTGCGGCGGCTGATGTTGCCGAGGCGCTCGATCTTGTTGCCGGTGAGGCTGAGGCAGCACTGGGCGAGTTGGTGGCGCGAGGTGTTGTTTGCGAGCTTGCCGGCTCGGGCGGCACGTTGTATGCGAATGGCGCCGTGCTCGATGCCGCCATGGACGTGCTGGCGGCGACCCTGTCTGCCATGCACGCGGCGGCTCCCAAGGAGACGGGTTTTACGCCCGGCGCCGTTGCCCATGCTGCGTGGCCTGCCGCCGATGAAGGCGTTGCCGCGGCTCTGATTGCCGAGGGCTGCTCGCGTGGCGTGTGCGCCGCCGAGGGCACCGAGGTGTTCGACCCGCACTCCGCTGCTGCCGCGGCGCGTGTGGTGCGCGAGGCGTGTGAGCGCATTGTGGCGCTGCTCGACGGGGCCGGCATCGATGCGCCGACGCTGCCCGAGGTGGGTGAGCGACTGCAGCTCGACCGCGACACCATGACGCGCGCCCTGCGCGAGCTTTCGCTCAACCGCTCGATCGTTAAGGTCGAGCGCGACGTTGCCCTGTCTGCCATCTCGGAAGCCCATGCGCGCGAGCTTGTCGCCGCTGCCATTGAGGCAGCCGGCGGCGCTGCCACCACGAGCGTGCTGCGCGAGGCGCTGGGCGTGTCGCGCAAACGTGCCATCAGCATCTTGGAGCACCTGGATGCCGTGCGCTTTACGGTGCTCGACAAGGAAGCCGGCGGCCTGAGGTCCCTGCGCTAGACTGGCTGCTCGGTTTGGTAAAATACCGCCGCACTTGGGAACGGATGGGCTCCGGTGGGCTCCGCGGTCCTCAAAACCGTTGCGAGGCGTGCAAAACGTCTTGGATGTGTTCGATTCACATACGTTCCCGCCACACGCCACCAGCGCTTTTGTGCTCGCGGTCTTGCTGCGTGCCGCAAAGGCGCTGTTTTGTTTTTATGCGGGTCCGCCGTGTCGTCTGTCTTGCCGCCGGTGTGCCCGGGCGCATCATGTGTCCCCAATGTGGTGGTTTGGAACATGTGGACGAAACAGCTTCGAAACACGCGATTTGTACGTCGGGTGCTCAAAAACGCTTCTACCTGCATCGTAATCAAAACGAAACATCTGCTCGTCGGCTTATGCGAAACTTTGCTGCAACAGTGCGATATTATCCATACACGATAAAGTTCGCGGCGCATAGGGTGCCGTGACCGACATTTTCGTTTCCCATCATTGGAGGAAGCATGAGCTACACGCAGAAAGTTCTCGAAGAGCTCAAGGCCCGCTATCCCGAGCAGCCTGAGTTCATCCAGGCCGCGACCGAGATCCTCGGCACCATCCAGCCGGCGCTCGACGCCCACCCCGAGTACGAGGAGGCCGCCCTGCTGGAGCGCCTCGTCGAGCCCGAGCGCATCGTCATGTTCCGTGTTCCCTGGGTCGACGATCAGGGCAAGGTTCAGGTCAACCGCGGTTACCGCGTCGAGTTCAACTCTGCCATTGGACCCTACAAGGGCGGCCTGCGCTTTAACCCGACGGTCACCCTGGGTATGCTCAAGTTCCTGGGTCTGGAGCAGATCCTCAAGAACAGCCTGACCACCCTTCCCATGGGCGGCGGCAAGGGCGGCTCCGACTTTGACCCCAAGGGCAAGTCCAACAACGAGATCATGCACTTCTGCCAGTCCTTCATGACCGAGCTCTATCGCCACATTGGCCCCAACACCGACGTTCCCGCCGGCGACCTGGGCGTTGGCGGCCGCGAGGTTGCCTACATGTTCGGTCAGTACAAGCGCCTGACCAACGAGTGGACCGGCGTCCTTACCGGCAAGGGCCTCTCCTTTGGCGGCTCGCTCGCCCGTACCGAGGCCACCGGTTACGGTCTGGTCTACTTTGTGGACGAGTACCTCAAGAGCCGCGGCGACTCCTTCGAGGGCAAGAACGTTGTCGTTCACGGCTCCGGTAACGTCGCCATCTACGCGGTCCAGAAGGTCGCCCAGCTCGGCGGCAAGGTGCTCGCCTGCTCCGATACCCACGGCTGGGTCGAGGATCCCGACGGCATCGACTACACCGTGCTCGAGCACGTCTACAACAAGAAGCGCTCCGGCCACGACAAGGGCGTCACGCTCGCCATGTATGTTGACGAGAAGCCCAACGCCGTGTGGCACGAGGGCGACGGCCGCGGCGTGTGGCAGCTGCCCTGCGACATCGCGCTGCCCTGCGCTCGCGAGAACACGCTGCTGCTCGAGGACGCCCAGGCGCTCGTCGCCAACGGCTGCAAGGTGGTCGGCGAGGGCGCGAACATGCCCACGACCATCGAGGCCACGACTTACTTCCAGGAGAACGGCGTCGCCTTTATGCCCGGTAAGGCTGCCAACGCCGGCGGCGTGCTCGTGTCCGGCCTGGAGATGAGCCAGAACGCCGAGCACCTGTCCTGGACCTTCGAGGAGGTCGACGGCAAGCTCGAGCAGCTCATGCGCGGCATGTTCCACAACGTGGACGACACCGCCAAGGAGTACGGCCAGGAGGGCAACTTTGTCATGGGCGCCAACATCGCCGGCTTCCTGAAGGTCGCCGACGCCATGCTCGCCCAGGGTGTCTGTTAGATCTTCGCTTGACATAGCATGTGATGAGGCTCCCAGCCATCAAGCTGGGAGCCTTTTTCTATGGTGGCGAGGGCTGTGCGCCCTCGTTTGGTACACTTAGAGATACTGGACAAGTGAGGAGATGGGGGAGAACGTGCTCAAGTTCGGTACCTACGTTCGCGTTGGAAACGCGGCCGAAGCCTATGAGCTCTTACAGAAGAACCGCAACAACAAGATTGTGGGCGGCGGCATCTGGATGCGCCTGGGTTCGCGTCGCGTGGCGACGGCGATTGACCTTTCGGCCTGCGGACTCGATCAGATCGAGGAGACCGAGACCGAGTTTCGCATCGGTGCCATGTGCACCCTGCGCCAGCTCGAGCGCCATGCCGAGCTCAACGCGCTTGTCAGCCATGTCTTTGAGTTCGCCGTCCACGATATCGTGGGCGTGCAGCTGCGCAACACCGCCACGGTGGGCGGCAGCATCTACGGTCGCTTTGGTTTCTCGGACGTGCTCTCGGCCTTTTTGGCGCTCGATTCGTACGTTGAGCTGACGGGGGCCGGCCGCGTGCCGCTCGCCGAGTTCGTGGATATGGGCTACGTGCGCGACGTGATCGAGCACGTGGTGGTCGTTAAGCACGATTACCGCGCAAGCTACGAGGCCGTGCGCAAGGCCGCGACCGACTTCCCCTCCTTAAACGTCACCGCCGCCTGGTGGGACAACAGCTGGCATGTCACCGTGGGCGCCCGCCCGCTGCGCGCGACCCTGCTGCAGGGCGAGGCATGTGGCCTGGTGAGCGAGCAGCCTTCCGAGGACGAGCTGCGCGCCCTGGCCGCGTCCGTACGCGCGCTGAGCTACGGCACCAACCTGTGGGGCTCAGCCGACTATCGCCGTTGCATCTCGGCGCCGCTTGCCGTGCAGGCCGTGCGTCGCGCCGCCGGCATCGAGCTTTCGGCCTCGCTTGCCCGCGAGCTCGAGGGCGTGCAAGTGCCTAAGTTTGCCACGGACGAGTATTCCTGCCGCCGCGTGCCCGGCGTCGATTCTAGCGAGGTGCGCTAATGGCTGCCAAACTCATCGATCTTTCCTTTACGCTCAACGGCCGCAAGGTCAAGGTTCAGATTGCCCCCGACACCATGCTCTTTGCGCTGCTGCGCGAGCAGGGCTGCGCGTCGGTGCGCTGCGCCTGCGAAACCACCAACTGCGGCCTGTGCACGGTGTGGCTCGACGGCGACCCGGTGCTGAGCTGCTCGGTTCCCGCTGCGCGCGTCGAGGGCCGCTCCGTCACCACGCTCGAGGGCCTCAAGGCCGAGTCCGAGGCGCTCGCCCACGCAATGGCTGCCGAAGGCGCCGAGCAGTGCGGTTTTTGCGCCCCCGGCCTCATCATGAACGTGCTGGCGCTTGCCCGCGCCGCCAAGGAGGACCCGAGCCTCGTCGCCACGCGCGAGGAGCTCTCGCGCCAGCTCGCCGGCAACCTCTGCCGTTGCAGCGGCTACGAGAGCCAGCTGCGCGCCATCGTCCGCTTCCTTAACGAGTCCGGCGTGCAGGTGGGCTTTGAGATGCCCGAGCTTCCGGTCAACGACACCAGCTGCGATGGCGTCTCGTACAAGCAGATCACCCATAAGCAGCCCAAGAAGGACTCGAAGGCCCTGCTCGAGGGGCGTCCCGTCTACACAGGAGACCTGGTGCCCGCCGGCGCCCTTATCGTCAAGCTCAAGCGCAGCCCGTATGCCCGTGCCAAGATCCGCTCCATCGATACGTCGCGCGCCCTGAAGGTGCCCGGCGTCGTGGGCGTCTACACCTACGAGGACGTGCCCAAGCGCCGCTTTACCATCGCCGGCCAGAGCTATCCGCAGCCGAGCCCCTACGACCGCCTGATCCTCGAGAACCTGGTGCGCTACCAAAACGAGGAGGTGGCGATCGTCGCCGCCGAGACCGAGGAGGCCGCCGACAAGGCACTCAAGCTCATCAAGGTCGACTACGAGGTGCTCGAGCCCCTGCTCGACTTTACCCAGGCGCTCGATAACGACATCGTGGTCCACCCCGAGGGCGACGTGACCTTTATGTTCCCGCAGGGCGGCGACGTTGCTCGCAACCTGGTGTGCAGCGGTACCAGCGATTTTGGCGACCTGGACGAGGCCTTCGCCCAGAGCGACATCGTCTTTGAGCGCACCTACACCAGCCAGGCCACGCAGACCGCGCCCATGGAGACCTTCCGTGCCTTCGCGACGACCGACGCGTTCGGCCGCATCTCGGTGACCACCTCCACGCAGGTGCCCTTCCATGTGCGCCGCATGGTCGCGCAGTCGCTCGACATTCCGCAGTCGCAGGTGCAGGTTATTAAGCCGCGCATCGGCGGCGGCTTTGGCTCCAAGCAGACGGGCTGCTGCGAGATCTTCGTGGCGTTCGTGACGCAGCAGACTGGCCGTCCGAGCTATTGCTGCTACACCCGCGAGGAGACCATCACCGCGGGCAACTCGCGTCACCAGATGCAGATGACCGTCAAGCTGGGCGCCATGAACGACGGCACCATCACGGCCATCGACCTGCACACGTTGTCCAACGCCGGCGCGTATGGCGAACATGCCACCACGACGATCGGCCTCTCGGGTCACAAGAGCCTGCCCATCTACAACCACGTGAAGGCGAGCCGCTTTAGGTGGGACGCCGTCTACACCAACACCAACCGCGGCGGTGCGTATCGCGGCTACGGCGCCACCCAGGGCCAGTTTGCCGTGGAGAGCGCCGTCAACGAGCTCGCCGACATGCTGCACATGGATCCCGCCGACCTGCGTCTTAAGAACATCGTGCGCGAGGGCGAGATTATGCCGCAGTACTACAACGAAAAGCTCAACGCCTGCGCGCTCGACCGCTGCCTGCTGCGTGCGATGGACATGATCGGCTGGCGCGACAAGCCGCTGGCCGTGGACCTGGGCGACCGCGTGCGTGCTCTGGGCTGCGCTCTCACCATGCAGGGCTCGGGCATCTCCAACGTGGATATCGGCGGCATTGACATGCGCCTGGAAGAGGACGGCTTCATTACCATCGGCACCGGCGCCACCGATAACGGCATGGGTGTCGACACGATCCTGGCGCAGATTGCCGCCGAGGAGCTGGGCGTGGAGAGCTCGCTTATCGTGGTGCGCGGCGTGGACACCGACGTCTCGCCGTTCGATGCCGGCTCGTACGCGAGCTCGGGCACGTACGTGACGGGCCTGGCAGCCAAGAATGCCGCGACCGAGCTGCGCGAGAAGATCTGCGCCAAGGCCGCCCAGATGTGGGACGTGGACGCCGCCGACGTGGTCTTCGACGGCCAGTACGTGCGTCTGTCTGACGAGCGCGCCGCTCGCGAGTGCGGCCGTTACCTCACGCTGCGCGACTTTGCCAACCTGTGCGTCAAGAACATCGCGGGCGGCGACGCGCTCACCTCGCATGCTTCTGCCTGCCTGCCCGTTTCGCCTCCGCCGTTTATGGCCGGCATTGCCGAGGTCGAGGTCGACAAGGCCACCGGCAAGGTGACTGTGGTGGACTATGCGGCGGCTGTGGACTGCGGCACCGTGATCAACGAGGCGCTCGCGCGCGTCCAGGCCGAGGGCGGCATTGCTCAGGGCATCGGTCACGCGCTCTACGAGATTGTCGAGCACGACGACCGCGGCCGCCTGCGCACCGGTAACTTTATGAGCTACAAGCTGCCCACGCGCCTGGATATCGGCAGCATTCGCGTGGCCTTTGAGCCGAGCTACGAGCCGACGGGCCCGTTTGGCGCCAAGTCGATCGGCGAGGTCGTCATCAACACACCGCTCGCCGCCGTTGCCTCGGCCGTGGCGCACGCCACCGGCCACCAGGTTCGCTCGCTGCCGATCACGCCCGAGAAGGCCCTGCTGGGGGAGTAGGCGAGGAGTCGCTGTCGACGCTCTTTGCCTAGCCCGGGGAAACCGCAGCCCACTTTTCAACCGAATTGTGGGCTGCGGGAGATAGCCGATGGGGGTAGCTAATTTGGGACGGGGCTTTTTTAGCTACCCCCACAAGCGGGGTAGCTAAAAAAGCCCCGTCCCAAATTAGCTACCCTGTTCCGCTGTAACTCGTGGTGAGGTCGTGGGCCTAAAAAGGTGTGCGTGCGCTTGCCGTTCGTATCTGCTATCATTCCTAGTCTGTGCGCTCATGCGGGCGTGGCGGAATTGGTAGACGCGCCAGATTTAGGTTCTGGTGGGATTCCCGTGAAGGTTCGAGTCCTTTCGCCCGCACCAACGCACCTGCGTCGGCCTCGGCCGTCGCGACACTTTGTTGCATAAAGGTACCAGCACCTCAGATAAGCTGGGCAGTATGAGGAGGAACGTGTTGAACATCACCGCTTCTGACGTCAAGGACGCCAAGCTCACCGCTACGGTCACCATCCCGGCCGCCGACGTCGACGCCGCGATCAAGAAGGCCTACAAGGACACCGCCAAGAAGTACCGCTTCCCGGGCTTCCGTGCCGGCAAGGCTCCCCGTCCGGTCATCGACGCTGCTCTTGGCGCCGAGGCCACCCTCGCTCAGGCCACCAACGATCTGATCGCCGCCAACGAGCCCGCCGTCCTCAACGAGCTGGACATCGTCCCCACCAAGAACGGTGACTACAAGGAGCTCGACCTCGCCAAGGATCACGAGGACTACACCTACACCGTCGAGTTCTCTCTGCGTCCTGCCGCCGAGCTCTCCTCCTACGACGCCGTCGAGATCGAGATGCCTCCCGCGGAGGTCACCGAGTCCGAGATCAACAACCAGGTCGAGATGCTCCTCAACTACCGTGCCACCTTCGAGGACGTCGAGGATCGTGCCGTCGAGGCCGAGGACTACGTTACCGTCGACCTCAAGGCCGTCGAGAACGCCGACAACTTCGCTGCCGAGGGCCGCATGCTCATTGCCGGTAGCGACAGCAACCCCAAGGAGTTCAACGAGGCTCTGATCGGTGCTAACGTCGACGACGTCAAGACCGTCACCTGGACCGACGAGGTCGAGGAGGGCGAGGAGGCCGAGACCCACACCGTCGAGGTCACCGTCAAGGGCATCAAGGTCCGCAACACCCCCGAGCTCACCGACGAGCTCGTCAAGTCCGACTTTGGCTTCGACAGCATCGACGCTATGCGCGACGCCATCAAGCTCGAGATCGAGCAGGACAAGGCTTCCCGCCTTCCGGCCGAGAAGGAGAACCGTTGCGTCGCCGCTCTCGCCGAGCGTCTGCAGCTCGAGGAGATGGACGCCGACTACGAGCAGTCTGTCTTTGAGGAGCTTGGCCAGAACTTCCTGTCCAACCTCGCTGCCCGCGGCATGACGCTGGACACCTGGCTGCCCGCTTCCGGCCTGACCATGGAGCAGTTCATCGGCGACCTGCACAAGCAGGCCAACGACGTTGCCCGCGAGTCCCTGGCGCTCGACGCCCTCGCCCGTGAGCTCAAGATCGAGGTCACCGAGGACGACGTCAACGCCGAGTTCGAGAAGGCCGGCGTCAAGGACGTCGAGGCTTCCAAGGCCGAGTTCATCGCCGATGGACGCATGCCTGCCGTCCGCGAGTCCATCCGTCGCTCCAAGGCCGTCGACCACCTGGTCGAGAACGCCAAGGTGACCGAGGTCGACGAGACCGCCAAGGACGCCGAGTAATTCTCGCCACCTTTCCCGCGAGCGCATGCAGGCGCCCGTGATGGGGTAAAGTTATAAACCGGTCATTCGGTTGCTTCGTACGGTGCCAGCCAATGCATAGCATGCGGGCACCGTACGTTTATCTAGAACCAATTTGGTCCGCAAGAGAGAAATGGAGATGCGTATGATCGCTAAGTTCGATTCCGCCCTCGTGCCATACGTTATCGAGCAGACGCCGCGCGGCGAGCGCAGCTACGATATCTATTCGCGCCTGCTCAACGACCGCATCATCTTCTTGGGCGAGGAGATCAACTCCGTCAGCGCCAACCTGGTCGTTGCCCAGCTGCTGCATCTTGAGAGCCAGGATGCCGAGAAGGATATCTCGCTCTACATCAATTCGCCCGGTGGCGAGGTCTACTCCGGCCTGGCGATTCTGGATACCATGAACTTTATCAAGCCGCAGGTCTCCACCATTTGCGTCGGTATGGCCGCGTCTATGGCCGCCGTGCTGCTTTCGGCCGGCGCCAAGGGCAAGCGCTTCTGCCTGCCGCACTCCAAGGTCATGATTCACCAGCCCAGTGGCGGTGCCCAGGGTCAGCAGACCGAGATCGAGATCGTGGCCGAGGAGATCAAGAAGACCCGTCGCGAGCTCAACCAGATCTTGTCCGACGCCTCGGGCCAGCCGATCGAGAAGGTCCAGGCCGATACCGAGCGCGACAACTACCTGACCGCTGCCGAGGCGCTTGACTACGGCCTGATCGACCGTATTGTCACCTCGCGCGATCTTGCCGCGAAGGACGCCTAGGATGGCCGGTAACATGCAGGACAACTTTGACGAGAACGGCAACCCCATCCGCTGCTCCTTCTGCGGAAAAGAGCAGGGTCAGGTGCGCCGCCTTGTAAAGGGCCCTACCAACATCTTTATCTGCGACGAGTGCGTTGCCGCCTGCTCCGAGATCTTGGAGGAGTCGCTGGCTTCGGACTTTATGGATGCTGCTTGCAACGGCAAGCTGCCGGGCTTCCTCAACGACCACGGTCAGGCTGCCGGGCAGCCTGCCATGGATCCCGAGGCCGAGGGCTTTGAGCTCGAGGACGACGTACGTCAGGTCATCACGCACGTGCCGACCCCGCACGAGATCTATGACGAGCTTTCGGCCTATGTCATGGGTCAGGA
The DNA here is from genome assembly GCF_052118785.1 of Collinsella sp. LCP21S3_A9. NCBI lineage: Bacteria > Bacillati > Actinomycetota > Coriobacteriia > Coriobacteriales > Coriobacteriaceae > Collinsella > Collinsella sp. LCP21S3_A9. Next base: position 99,976 of record NZ_JBQKGN010000006.1, read on the forward strand.
AGACGCCAAGCGCGCCATGTCGGTTGCCGTGTACAACCACTACCGTCGCGTGATCGAGGGTGGCGCCGCGCTTTCGGCCTTTGACGAGGCCTCGGGTGTGGGTTCGCGGCTCGACGACGATATGGACGAGGTGGAGCTCGCCAAGTCCAACATCTTGCTGCTCGGTCCCACCGGTACCGGTAAGACCTTGCTCGCCCAGACGCTCGCGCGCATCCTCGAGGTGCCGTTTGCCATCGCCGACGCCACCGCACTCACCGAGGCCGGTTACGTGGGCGAGGACGTGGAGAACATCCTGCTCAAGCTCATCAATGCTGCCGATGGCGATATCGAGCGTGCGCAGGTCGGCATCATCTACGTGGACGAGATCGACAAGATCGCCCGCAAGGCCGAGAACCTCTCCATCACCCGCGACGTTTCGGGCGAGGGCGTTCAGCAGGCGCTGCTTAAGATCCTTGAGGGCACGGTGGCAAGCGTTCCGCCCACCGGCGGCCGCAAGCACCCCCAGCAGGAGCTGCTGCAGATCGACACGACCAATATCTTGTTTATCTGCGGCGGTGCCTTTGTGGGTCTGGACAAGATTATCGCCGATCGCGTGGGCAACAAGGGCGTGGGCTTTAACTCCGAGATCGCCGGCCCCACCTCGGTCGACGAGAACGACCTGCTGCGTCAGGTGCTCCCGCAGGACCTCAACGCCTTTGGTATGATCCCCGAGTTTGTGGGACGTACGCCCGTCGTCACCCAGACACAGGCGCTCGACGAGGACGACCTGGTGTCGATCCTGACCGAGCCAAAGAACGCCGTTGTGCGTCAGTACCGCAAGATGTTCCAGCTCGAGGACGTTGAACTTGAGTTTGAGGACGCCGCCCTGCACGAGATTGCCCGCATGGCGCTTGCCCGCAAGACCGGCGCCCGCGGCCTGCGCTCCATCTGCGAGGACGTGCTGCAGCAGACGATGTTCGACCTGCCGAGCGAGGAAGGAGTCGCCAAGGTCATCGTGACCGAAGCCTCCGTAAAGGGCACCGAACAGCCCCAGCGCATCTACGGGTAAACCTGCCAAAAAGGGACAGGTTTATTTTGGCAGGTTTTATCAGGGAGAATGACGTTTGCCCATATAAAACCGACCAAAATAAACCTGTCCCTAAATGGTAGGTTTCGCAAATGTGAATTTGAATAGCCTCCGACCACCCGCGGTCGGAGGCTATTTTATATATACGCAATAACCCCAACTACCTGTGTTATTCTGTTTGTTTGTTTAAGCCTCAGCGAAGTCATTACAGACTGAAGTAATCGATACCTAAGGGGAGGAATGCAGACCCTGGCGGGCCTACATTCCTCCCCGGTGGGACGGGAGAGATATATGGAAGAGATGCCCAAAAACTACGATCCGTCGACCAACGAGCCGGCGATCCTGCAGAAGTGGCTCGACGGCGGCTACTACAAGCGCCGCGAGGGCGTGGGCGACTGCACTGTCACCATTCCGCCTCCCAACGTGACCGGCAAGCTCCACATGGGTCACGCCACCGACGACTCCATCCAGGATGCCATCATCCGCATGGCCCGCATGCGCGGCAGGTCCACCCGCTGGGTGCTCGGTACCGACCACGCCGGTATCGCCACGCAGACCAAGGTCGACAAGAAGCTCAAGAGCGAGGGCATCAGCCGCCTGGAGATCGGCCGCGATAAGTTTGTCGACGCCTGCTGGGATTGGACCCACGAGTACGGCGGCATCATCGTCGAGCAGATCAAGCGTATGGGCTGCTCCGTCGACTTTGATAACGAGCGCTTTACCATGGACGAGGACTACGCCCAGGCCGTGCGCAAGGTGTTCTGCGACTGGTACCACGACGGCCTGATCTACCGCGGCAAGCGCATCGTCAACTGGTGCCCCAACTGCACCACCGCCATCTCGGACGACGAGGCCGAGTACAAGGACGAGAAGGGTCACCTGTGGCACCTGCGCTACCCGCTGACCGAGCCGGTCAACGGCCAGGACTACATCGTCGTCGCCACTACGCGCCCCGAGACCATGCTCGGCGACACGGGCGTGGCCGTCTCCCCGAAGGACCCCGAGAAGGCCGCCTTTGTGGGTAAGACCGTCAAGCTCCCCATCGTCGACCGCGAGATCCCCATCTTTGAGGATTGGCATGTCGACGCCAACTTTGGCTCCGGCTTTGTCAAGGTCACCCCGGCCCACGACCCCAACGACTACGCCATGGGTCAGGCCCACGACTTGCCGCAGATCAACATCTTTGACGAGCATGCGGTGGTCGTCGAGGGCTACGGCGAGTTTACCGGCATGACCCGCGAGGAGTGCCGCGAGGCCGTCATCAAGTGGTTTGAGGAGCACGACCTGCTCGATCACGTCGAGGATCACGATCACTCCGTCATGCACTGCTACCGTTGCGACTCCGCACTGGAGCCGTGGCTGTCCGAGCAGTGGTTTGTGGCCGTCGACAAGCTCAAGGGGCCGGCGCTCGACGCCGTCAACTCCGGCAAGGTGACCTTCCACCCCGCGCGTTGGACGCAGACCTATACCACCTGGATGGAGAACCTCAAGGACTGGTGCATCAGCCGCCAGCTGTGGTGGGGCCACCGTATTCCCGTGTTCTACTGCGAGGACTGCGGCTGGGAGGATGCCCTTACCGAGGACACCGACGTGTGCCCTAAGTGCGGCGGTCATCACGTGCATCAGGACGAGAACGTGCTGGACACCTGGTTCAGCTCGCAGCTGTGGACTTTCGCCACGCAGGGCTGGCCGCAAAAGCCGGAGCTACTCGAGGGACATCACCCCACCACGGCACTCGTCACCGCGCGCGACATCATCGCGCTGTGGGTCGCCCGCATGGTCATGAGCTCGCTGTACTTCCTGGACGAGGTGCCGTTTAAGGATGTCGTCATCTACCCGACGATTCTTGCCAAGGACGGCAGCCGCATGTCCAAGTCCAAGGGCAACGGCGTTGACCCCATGGACCTCATTGGCATGTACGGTGCCGACGCCATGCGCTTCAACCTGCTGACGCTCTGCACCAACAACCAGGATGTCAAGTTTGACGCGAACATCGATAAGAAGACCAAGAAGCTTATCGACAGCCCGCGTACCGAGCAGGCCAAGTCGTTTGTGACCAAGATCTGGAACGCCAGCCGCTTCCTGCTTATGAACATGGAGGGCTACACGCCCGGCGAGCCTGTCGTAGAGACGCCGGCCGACGCCTGGATGTTCAGTCGTCTGGCTAAGGCCGTCAAGATGGTCACCGAGGGCATCGAGAACTACACCTTTGGCGACATGGCCCGCGGTGTTCAGCAGTTCTTCTGGAACGAGGTCTGCGACTGGTACGTCGAAGTCACCAAGGCGCGCCTAAAGGGCGAGGGCCGTCTGCAGGCGCAGCGAAACCTGATCTTTGTGCTCGATACCTCTATTCGCCTGATGCACCCGCTCATGCCGTTTGTCACCGAGGAGATCTGGGACAACATGCCGGCGAGCGTGCTCGACCTGGACGCCGAGGGCAACGTGGACCGCGCCGAGGCGCTCATGATCGCCAAGTGGCCCGAGCCTGCCGACTACGTCAAGTATGTCGACGAGGACGCCGAGCGCGCGTTTGAGCTGTGTCGCACCGTTGTTTCTGCCGCCCGTGCCACGCGTTCGCGTTATCGCTTGAGCCCCAAGGCCGAGCTCGACGTGGTCGTGCGTGCCGGTGTCGAGGACATCGAGAAGCTCGAGAGCCTGCGCTCGACCATCGAGCCGCTGGCCAATACCGCCTCGCTGGTCATGGGTACCGATGTTGAGAAGCCGGCTGCGAGCATCGCCGTGGTCGACAGCGGCGTCGAGGTCTTTGTGGTGCTCGAGGGCAAGGTTGACCTTTCGGCCGAGAAGGCACGTCTGGAGAAGGAGATTGCCGCGGCCCAGAAGGAGCTCGCCGGCTGCGAGAAGACGCTCGCCAACGAGGGCTTTGTGGCCAAGGCCGCGCCCGCGGTGGTCCAGAAGAAGAGGGACCGTGCAGCTGAGCTCAAGGAGATCCTGGAGGCGCTGACTGCTCAGGTTGCTGACTTCTCGTAGGCGTTACTGGGGGATGCGGTTTGGGGCATTGCTCGCTACTGCGGACACCTATTCCGCCGTTCTAACGAACGGCGGCTGACTCGACGCTGCAAACGCCTCTGATGGCCAATCTGCTGTTCAACTTCGGGCGCATGGGCATAAGCCCTATGCGCCCTTGTTTCACGGCACCTTGGCTCATCAGAGGCGTTTTCGCTGACTATCCTCAACCTATACTGTTTTATTTTTCTATGAATGGCGGTTCTGAAAATGCCTAAGCGTTCTGGCTTGTATACCGTTCCTTTTGAGTTTGATTTGCTTTCGTTTGATGAGTCTGTGGGGCTTGCTGCCGATACGGGGCGGATTTCTGGGGATGCTGGTCCTCTGCTCGAGACGGTTGTCGATATGCTCGATGAGCTGGGGCGGCCGGACGAGTACTTTGATTGCATTCAGGTTGCCGGTACCAATGGCAAAACTTCGACGACGCGTTTTTCGGCTGCTATCCTTCGCGGCGAGGGGCTCAAGGCTGCGCTTTATACGTCGCCGCAGCTTGTTCGCTATTCCGAGCGCATGGAGGTCGATGGGCACGTCGTGAGCGATGAGGCGTTTGCCCGTGGCGTTTCTGCTGCTGTTGAGGCGGGGCATCGAGTGAATGCGCGCCGCGTGGTGGCGGGGGAGCGTGCCTATACCATCACGCCGTTTGACCTGCTGACGGCCGCCGCGCTTGTGGTGTTTGCCGAGGCTCGCGTGGATGTCGCCGTGCTCGAGGTCGGCATGGGCGGTCGCTGGGACGCCACGAGCGCGACCGATCCCGTCGCCGTTGCCATCACGGGTATCGGACTCGACCACACGCGCATTCTGGGCGATACGCTCGAGGCCATTGCGGGGGAGAAGGCCGCCGTCATTAAGCCCGGGCGCCTGGTTGTGCTGGGCGAGGGCACGCATGAGCCGAGCGTTCAGCGCGTTATGGATGCCCGTTGTCGCGAGTGTGGTGTGGTGCCGCTGGTGGTGAGCCACGCCACGACCAAGGTGCCGGCGCATGTGGGCGATACGGTTGAGTTTAGCTGTACCACGCCGCGTGCGATTTATACGTCGAGCATGGTTAAGCCGGCGTATCAGCCGCAGAATGCCGCGTGCGCGATTATGCTCTGCGAGGGGTATCTGGGTCGCGAGCTCGACCACGAGGCGCTTGATGCTTCGCTTATGGGCTGTGCCACGCCGGGCCGTTTTGATGTGTTGGGAACCGACCCGCTCAAGCTGATTGACGCCTGCCATAACCCCCAGAGCTGCGAGAACTTTGTGAGCGCCTTGGACGAGATCGATCCGTGCGTAGAGAGCCGCCCCACGTTGCTGTGCGCCGCGCTGGCAGACAAGGACGTGGCGGGTATCGTCGATGTGCTGATCCCGGCCTTCCCGCGCGTGGTCGTCACACAGACCGATTCCGATCGCGCCCTGCCGGCGGAGGAGCTTGCTGCCCTGGTGGATTCCGATAAGCTCGCAGGCGTGTACCCCAGCGTGTCCGAGGCCCTCGCAGCCTTTGAGGCCGCAGGCGAGCCCTTCGTAGCAGCAGGCACCATCACCCTGGCCGGCGAAGTTGCCGGTCTGCTCCGCTAGATCCCTTCCGCAGGGTAGCTAGTTTGCCTGCTCGCCACGAAATGGGCCTATCTACTACGTTTGACCGGCTACCCTCAACCATGCCGAGAATCGCAAAATCAAAACCGCAGGTAGAAGGCTTGCCAATTTTCAAAAAATACCCGCATGGTCGCCCCATGGGGGTTAAACGTAGTAGATAGGCCCATTTCGTGGCGGCATTCATGTGATGCGGCAAAGGGGCTGTCCCTTTGCCGCATTGCCTAGTCTAGGCGGACCGGATCGTGGGGGTAGGCGTTGAGGATCTCGACGCCGCTCTCGGTGACCAGGGCAAGGTCCTCGATGCGGACGCCGGTGCGGCCGGGGAGGTAGATGCCCGGCTCGATGGAAAACGTCATGCCCGGCTCCACGACCTGCTCGTTGACGAGCGAGACGTCGCCCGGCTCGTGGTCTTGCAGGCCGATCGAGTGTCCCAGACGGTGCGTAAAGTACTTGCCATAACCCGCGTCCTCAATCACGTTGCGCGCGGCACGGTCCAGATCGCACATGCGCACGCCCGGTGCGATGAGCGCCTCGGCGGCCTCGTTGGCACGGCGTACGATGTCGTAGATACGCGCGGTCTCCTCGTCCGGCTCGCCCCAAAAGAACGTGCGCGTCATGTCCGAGCAATAGTTGCGGCGACGCCCGCCAATGTCGAACAGCACCACGTCGCCACGCTTGAGTACCGTATCGTCTGGCTCGTGGTGCGGGTCGCCGGCGTTGGCGCCAAAGCTCACGATGGGCGGAAAGCTAAAGCCCTCGCAATCGTGCTTGCGATACAGGCCAAGCATCTGGTCGGCGATCTCGCGCTCCGTCACGCCTTCGTGGACGAGCTCGATCGCGTCGGCCATCACGGCGTCGTTAGCGGCCGAGGACACGCGCATAAGCTCCTGCTCGCCGGCGTCTTTGTAGGTTCGCGCGGCGGTCACGGCAAAATCGCCTAGGAGGAATTCGCTCGCGGCATGGCGCTCCATGAGGGGCATCAAGAAGCCGGAGCGCATGACGGTGTCGATGCCGAGCGGTTTGGTCGGATCAACCTCGCGAGCGATGGCGTCGGCCACGACGTCGGTATCGGTGTGGTACGCGACGCGGGCATTGTCATACTCGGGCAGCTGATGCAGCGCGTTGACCAAGATCACGGGCTCGCTACCGCGTGCGAGCAGTACGCCGCAAAAACGCTCGAACATATCGGCATAAAAGCCGGTCAGGTAATAAATCGACCACGGGTCGTTTACGAGCAGCTGCGCGCCGGGGTGCTGAGCCTCGAGCGCATCGAGCACGCGTGCCACGCGCTGGTCATCGACATGTGCCATACATCGTCCTTTCGTTAGGTTGCCACCATGGTATCCCCAATGCCAGGGTAGTCAATTTGGGACGGGGCTATTTTAGCTGCGTCAAACATGTGAGCTGATAGGTAAAAGTAGTCAATATGGTCCCGTCCCAAATGGGCTGGTTTCAAAACTATGGCGGATTACGGGGCTGGACCTGTATTACTTGACCATGGGAAAAATCGCGAAATTAAAACCGCAGGTAGAAGGCTTATCAAAAATCGAAAATTGCCGGTATGGGTGGGGGTCTCCGAATCAGCTCCGTAATCCGGCATAGTTTTGAAATGGCACTAAAGTAGGCACAAGCTAAATACCGATCCCAAGGCAAGTTGCGGTGGAATAGTTCCTTGATGCCGGGGTTTTGGCGGAAATCGGGAATTATTTCACCGCAATTGAGGAGGGACGGGGTGGATGGCGGGGTAGCTAAAAGAGCACCGTCCCAAACGAGCTGCTTAGGCCGGATCGATGTCCATGCTGGCGATGAGGTCGGTACCGGTGTCTAGGAGGTTGGGGAGGATTACATCGCCCATGCGGATGGGGGCTTTGACCACTAGGCCGCGGATGAGGTCCATGGTCTGGGCATGGAGTTCGAGCGGGATGGCTTCGGCCGTGCGAACGGGCAGCAGTGCCTCGTCGCCGCCTGATACCGCCACGGTGGTAGTGAGGACGCGCATGGGGCAGGTGAGCTCCTGATGTGCGAACTTATCGCCGCGCGGGCAGCTGTTGCCGGTCACGGCGCGCACCGTCGCCACGCGGTCGTCGGCCCCGCGCTCCACTTCCACCGTAAGGAGGCACTCGGATGGGCAGGTGGTGCAGTTGAACTGTAGCGTCTCGATCGCATTTGTGCTCATGGCTATGCCTCCTCGACGGGCTCGACGGAAAGGATAATCTCGCTGGCACCCAGGTCGAGCGCTCGCTGTATCACCTTTGCCGGCAGCGGGAAGCTTTCCATAACGCTCGGTTTAAACGCGCGGACCTTGCCCGTAAGCAGTTCCTCGTCGTCCGCCAGAATGCGCACGCGGGCGGCATCGACCGGCCGGCGCACGCGGAAGTTGAGCCTGGTGAGTGCCACGGCCGTAATGCGTCCCGGCAGCGCGTAGCCGGCGATGCCGGCAGGGGAGACCGTGAGCTGGCAGCCAGCGCCCGTTTCGACATCCGCGCCGGTCCCCAGCGCGTACGTCGCCGCGGCTGCGCCGGCACGCTCGGACTCGGTCGTCACGTTATCGGCCAGGTCGTGCACGTGCAGCACGTTGCCGCAGGCAAAGATGCCTGGCACGCCCGTCTGCAGGCTCTGGTCCACCACGGCGCCGCGCGTGCGCGGGTCAAGCTCAACACCCGCGCCTACCGAAAGCTCGTTCTCGGGAATCAAACCTACCGAAAGCAGCAGCGTGTCGCACGGAACGATGCGATCGGTCCCCGGAATGGGCGCCAGATTTTCGTCGACCTGGCTCACCTCGACGGCCTCCACGCGGTCGTGCCCAATCACGCGTGTGACGGTGGTGGACAGGTGCAGCGGAATGCCAAAATCGTCCAGGCAGTTCTTCACATTGCGGCGCAGGCCGTTGGCGTATGGCATAAGCTCGTACACGCCCTCGACCGAAATCCCCTCGAGCGTGCAGCGACGCGCCATGATGAGCCCAATGTCGCCCGAGCCTAAAATGACGGCGCGCGAGCCGGGCTTGAGGTTGTCGATGTTGATGTATCGCTGCGCCAGGCCGGCGGTAAACACGCCGGCGGGGCGGCTGCCGGGAATCTTGATCTCGCTGCGCGTGCGCTCGCGACACCCCATGGCAAGGACGACGGCGCGCCCGGTGAGCTGCAACATGCCGGCGGGGCTCATGAGCGTGACGGTGTGTGCCGAGGCTTCGCTCGCCGCGCCACTTGCGCCCGTGCCTGCGACTTTGTCCTCGCTTGAGTCGATCCCAATCACCATACTGTCCAGGAACAGTGCGATATCGGTTTCGCGCACCTGGTCGATAAAGCGCTGTGCGTACTCGGGACCGGTCAGTTCCTGCTTAAAGTGTGAGAGGCCAAAGCCCGGGTGGATGCACTGGCGCAGGATGCCGCCCAGGTGCTGTTCGCGCTCCACGATGGCCACGCGCGCTCCGGCCTTGCGTGCGGCAAGTGAGGCCGCCATGCCGGCAGGTCCGCCGCCGATAACGACTACGTCGAACGCCTGCGTCTGCACGGCGCCGGCAGCAATTGATGCCCTGTCGGCATCTGCGCAAGTGCACTCGACGCCCGATACCGCACCCATATCGATACTCGTCGCCATCCTAGCGCACCCCCTTCAACGGTCCCTCAACGAGCCACGAGCCAGTGTCCTCCAGCAGCACCTCGCTGGGATCGCAGCCCAGCTCGCGGGCCAGAATCCGCACCACGCGGCTCTGGCAAAAGCCGCTCTGGCACCGACCCATGCCGGCGCGGCAACGGCGTTTGACGCCCTCGACCGAGACCGCACCCGGGCGGCGTCGAATCGCGGCCACGATCTCGGCCTCGGGCACCGTCTCGCAGCGGCAGACGATCTGCCCCCACGCGGGGTCGGACTCAATGAGCTCTTCCTTGCGCGCAAGCGGCGCGCGGTCAAAGTCGTCCGGCGCGCGGCGAATCGGATCCCAATCGGCCCGCTCGCGCAAAGCAACGCCCGCCTCGCGCAGCACCTGCTCCATGCGCTCGGCAATGGCCGGAGCGCTCGCTACGCCCGGCGACTGAATGCCTGCCGCCTGGAACAGGCCCGGCACCACGGCGGACTGCCCAATAAAGAAGTCGTTCGTTCCCTTAATGACCGGACGCCCGCCGGCAAACGCTCGCACCACGCGGCGCGTGTCCAGATCGGGCACCAGCTTGCGCGCGCCGCTCAGCAGCGCGTCGACATCGCCCGCATAGGTCTGCGTGTCGCCCGCCTCGCGCACAGCGGCGGTCGCGGTGATCACCGTGTTGCCGTGGACGGTGCCCGTAACGATGACGCCCTTGGAAACCGGCGTGGGAACGGGGTAGAGCGGCATGAGTGCGCGCGGCTCCTTGTCCAGCACCACAATGTTGCCCTGGCGCCAGACCATCTGGAACTCCTCGGCGCCCGCCATATGCGAGATGTCTGCGGCGCCGTTGCCCGCCGCGTTAATCAAATAGCGGCAGCGCACATCACCGGCCGGTGTCACCAGCGTAAAACGAGCGGCCCCGTCGCCGCTCCTGTCGCCAGCGCCGGGAGCTACCTCGATCGTCTCCACCGGTGCGGAGCGCACAAACGTCACGCCGTTGGCGACCGCGTTTTCCATCGCGGCGATGGCGACCTCAAACGGATCGACATAGCCGGTCGAGGGACACCACAGCGCGCACGTGGCCTGGGCGCTGGCGCGCGGCTCCAGCTCGTGGATGCGCTCGGCCCCGATGATCGCCAACTCGGGTACGCCGTTTGCCAGCCCGTTGCTTTGCAGCTGCTCCAGCTGCGCGCGGTCTTGGTCGCTAAAGCCCAGCACCATGGACCCGGTGCGGCAAAACAAAAAGCCCAGCTCCTGGGCCCACGTGCCATATAGCTCGCAGCCGCGGGCGTTGACCTGGGCCTTAACCGTGCCCGGCGCCGGATCGTAGCCGGCGTGCACCAGGCCGCCGTTGGCCTTCGACGCGCCCAGGGCAATGTCGTTGGCCGCCTCGACCACGCAGATGGACAGGTCATAGCGTGCGAGCTGCCGCGCGATGGCGCAACCGGTGATGCCCGCGCCCACAATCGCGATATCAAACGTTTCTGTCACAGTGCCTCCCAGACGAGTTGACAGGCTGTCAATAAAGCTATCCTACGGTGTGCGCATCCCCCGCGCAGCGGCAATGCGGCGAACAGCACCGCTGCATCCGCCAACGGCAGGCGAGGGGAGACTCAGGTCAATCGGTGACCTCGTCTGGCACCCCTGTTGTCAAAGGTTTGTCTCGTTCTGTAACGGTAAGCAGAAGAGTTGGGTTCCAGATGTTACAGATCGAGACGTTTGCCAGGCGGGCCCTCTGTTTGTCTTAATTTGTAACAGTAAGAGTAGAAAATCGGTCCTATGTGTTACAGATTGAGATTTAAAGTCAGGGAGAGGTCATCTGTCTCGATCTGTAACATCTTGGGATCGATTTGGGGTCTAGATGTTACAGATTTAGATGAACCCATCAGTCGGTTTCGAATGTCTAAATCTGTAACAGTTAGACCTGTTTTTGCCGAGTTGTTGTTACAGATTGGGATATTGAGATTGGACATTTTCCTTTGTCTTGATCTGTAACAGATAGAAGGGTTTCTGGCCCCTAGTTGTTGCAGATTGAGATATTTAACGGAGGGCTCACCGTTCATCTTGATCTGTAACAGTAGGGACTGATCCTGGAGCCAAGATGTTACAGATTGAGATTTAAGTCTGGGAGAGAACGGTTTGTCTAATTCTGTAACATCTGGACCAGGATTCCGCTCTCACCTGTTACAGATTGAGATGTTTCTATCCGCCCATGCCTGCGACCTGCCAAATCGTTAACCCCCGTGTTACACTAACTCGAGTTGTAACTATCCCGAAAGGCCCACCTTATGTCCAAGTACATCTCTGAGCTCATGTCGCCGCAGCTTATGGGCGTCATCTATGCCTTTGTTGGCTTTATCATCGCCCTGTACGTGCTGTCGGTCGTCTATGTGTTTATTGACGCCCGCCGCCGCGGCGCTAGCGCTTACGTGGCATGGGGCATCATTGCCCTCATCCCGTTTGTAGGCCTCATCGCCTACCTGGTCCTGCGCCCGCACTCCTATGCGGCCGACCGCGAGGAGCAGGAGCTGGACATGGCCTTGCGCGAGCGCCAGCTTGCCCAGTACGGCACCTGCCCGCAGTGCGGTGCGCCCATCGAGAAGGACTTTGTGGTCTGCCCGGTGTGCGATACCCAGGTTCGCAACGTGTGCCCCAGCTGCCATCGCCCGCTCGACGCGCACTGGAAGGTCTGCCCCTACTGCCGAACTCGCATCCAGTAGCGCATCCATCGCCGGGCCGGCCGCAAGCCACGGGCCCCGCGCGCCGCGCGCAAGCCGCACGCAGCCCCGCCCCCACACGATGAAGCATGCGTAGAAAATCGCCCGCCGTGCCATTCAGGTGCGGCGGGCGCTTGTATACCTAGGTAACCTGCCTATAATGATGCAAGTCAAAACGCACGCGCCGGCAAGCGCAATGCACACCGCACGGCGCCAAGCAGCACTTGCACCAGGCATCCGAGAGGAGAAAACATACCCATGAAGGCACTCTACAATGACGGTTCGGTGGCCGAGCTCCCGCAGGACGAGGTAACGCACGTCATCCGCCACTCCGCCGCGCATATCATGGCGCAGGCCATCAAGCGCCTGTACCCCCAGGCCGATTTTGCCTACGGCCCCGCGACCGACAACGGCTTTTACTACGACGTCGACCTGCCCGAGGGCGTCAAGATCAGCGAGGACGACTTCCCCGCGATCGAGGCCGAGATGAAAAAGATCTGCAAGGAGAACCTCAAGTTCTCCGTGTACGAGAAGTCCCGCGCCGAGGCCATCGCCCTTATGGAGGAGCGCGGCGAGAAGTACAAGGTCGAGCACATCGGCGATCTGGACGACGACGCCCGCATCACCTTCTACCAGCAGGGCGACTACATCGACATGTGCGTCGGCCCCCACATCTGCTACACCAAGGCCCTCAAGGCCTTTAAGCTCACCGGTGTCTCGGGTGCCTACTGGAAGGGCGACAAGGACAACAAGATGCTCACCCGCATCAACGGCGTCGCCTTTGCCACCAAGGAAGAGCTCAACGAGCACATGCACATGCTGGAGGAGGCCAAGAAGCGCGACCACCGCAAGATCGGCCGCGAGATGGACCTCTTTATGATGCGCGACGAGGCCCCTGGCTTCCCGTTCTTCCTGCCCAACGGCATGATCCTTAAGAACACGCTGCTGGACTACTGGCGCGAGATTCACCACAAGGCCGGCTACGTGGAGATCTCCACGCCGCTCATCATGAACAAGCAGCTGTGGAAGACCTCTGGCCACTGGGACCACTACAAGGACAACATGTACTCCACCGTCATCGACGACGAAGAGTACTGCATTAAGCCCATGAACTGCCCGGGCGGCGTGCTGGTGTACGCCTCCAAGCCGCACTCCTACCGCGAGCTGCCCATCCGCGCCGGCGAGATTGGCCTGGTGCACCGCCACGAGCTGCGCGGAGCCCTGCACGGCCTGTTCCGCGTGCGCTGCTTTAACCAGGACGACGCCCACCTGTTTGTGCGCCCCGACCAGCTGACCGACGAGATCGTGGGCGTGGTCAACCTTATCGACTCCGTGTACCAGAAGTTTGGCTTTAAGTACCACGTTGAGCTTTCCACCCGCCCCGAGGACTCCATGGGTTCTGACGAGGACTGGGCTCGCGCCGAGGAGGGCCTGCGCACCGCTCTTGAGCAGCTGCACATGGACTACGAGGTCAACGAGGGCGACGGCGCCTTCTACGGCCCCAAGATCGACTTCCACCTGGAGGACTCGCTCGGCCGTACCTGGCAGTGCGGTACCGTTCAGCTCGACTTCCAGATGCCGCTCAACTTTGACCTGGAGTACGTGGACGCCGACGGCACCAAGAAGCGCCCCATTATGCTGCACCGCGTGTGCTTTGGCTCCATCGAGCGCTTTATTGGCATTCTGATTGAGCACTTTGCGGGCAAGTTCCCCACCTGGCTGGCTCCCGTGCAGGTCAAGGCGCTTCCGGTCTCCGAGAAGAGCCGCGACTATGCCCACGAGGTGTGCGCCAAGCTGGAAGAGGCCGGCATTCGCGTGGTCTGCGACGATCGCGACGAGAAGATCGGCTACAAGATCCGCGAGGCCCGCAGCATCGACCGCGTGCCCTACATGCTCATCTTGGGCGAGAAGGAGGTCGAGGCCGGCAACATCTCCGTCCGCGATCGCTCCAACGAGACCGTTCAGATGAGCGTCGACGAGTTTGTTGCGAAGGTGCTCGAGGAGATCAAGACTCGCGCCTAAGGCGAACAAAACAACAATACGTATAAGGCGACCGTCCACAAAGGGCGGTCGCCTTTTTTAATGCCCAAACAAAAAAAGCCGCTGGATGAGCGGTTTTTTGCACAAAAAGGTACAGGTTTTCGTATCTTTCGACACAGGTCATTATACGAGTTAATTCAGGCCGTTTTCCCAGATTACGCAAATTGCTGCGCAAGCAGACACATCTCCATACCCCTCTACAAAAACCTGTACTTTTGCGACTGCGCCTAGCTGCGAGCGAGAAGCCTGTTCTAAACGCCCCTGCATTTGCGTGCTTCGCAAAGCCAAAAAGAGGGGGCGAGAACATGGGACAGACGGCACGGCGCCAAGAGCAGCTGCCGGGCGCATTTAACGGCGCCACCACCAATAGCCAGTACGGCCGCGTCCGCTGGTATCTGGTCCACACCCCCCATGGAAAAGAGCGCGAGACCTGCGAAAAGGTTCGCCGCATTATCCCGCACAACCTTATGCAGGACGCTTTTGTGATGCAAAAGGAGTTCTGGTTTAAGCGGGACGGCGCCTGGTCGCTCCAAACCAAACCTATGTACAAGGAATACTTCTTCGTCGCCACGCGCGATGCCGCCGCGCTCGACAAGGCTTTGGCCCAGTTGAGCTTTGGCTGTCGCATTGTCGGCAGCAGGGAGCGGGCGTATGCGCCCATGCCGGACGATGCGCAGGACTGGTACCGCAGCGTGCTCGACGACGACGGCGTGGTACGCAACAGCGTAGCGCGCATAGAAGACGGCGTGCTGCACATAGAGCAGGGGCCCTTGGTGGGGCAAGAGGCCCGCGTTAAAAAGATTGACCGTCATAAACGCTGGTGCCTGGTAGACGTGGGCGAGGGTGACTCCGCATTTAGGGAGCTGCTTCCGTTAGACGTGCCCAGTAAGACGTAAGGGGACGTCGCACTGGCAATTCATTCGCAATTTGAATTCATCGATGGGGTGGACCCCTGGGGGCAGGGACGTGGATTTGAACTTGACTACTAAAGAGATGACTGAATGCAGCGCTTCTGTGGGGGAGTCGCTAGCCGTTCAAAAGATACAACCGAGCGGTACGCTGGTTTACCGTTTTTTGAAGAGGCTGTTTGATTTTGTTTTCAGCCTTTGCGTGAGCGTTGTGCTGTTAATTCCAGTGTCCATTGTCTGTGCGTTCATCTGTCTGGAATCGCCCGGAAACCCGCTGTACGCACAGGAGCGCGTCGGCAAGGGCGGTAAGACTATCAAGATCCTTAAGCTTCGCAGCATGGTCGTCGACGCTGGTAATGTACAGAAGTATCTGAGCTCTGAGCAGCTACATCAGTGGGAAGTCGAGCGCAAGGTCGACGATGATCCTCGTATTACCAAAGTCGGTCAGATCATTCGCAAGTGCTCCATTGATGAGATGCCGCAGTTTCTGAATGTGTTGAACGGTGATCTTTCCGTCATCGGCCCGCGTCCCATTACAAGAGACGAACTTGAGCAGCACTTCTCCGACGAGGAGAAGGCTGAACTGCTATCTGTGCAGCCTGGCATCACCGGCCTGTGGCAGGCGACTGACCGTAATTCCGCCACCTTCGAGAGCGGCCTGCGCCAGAAGATCGAGCTCCGCTACGTACGCAACCGCTGCTTCCGCATGGACTTGAAGTGTTTTACCGGCACCTTTGGTGCCATGTTCGGCAGAAAACGAACGGGTAGGTAATTGCGTTGAATAACGTTGAAATAACGAATCGCTATGAAACATGGCTTGCGTGTTGCAACGACGTAGAACAAACCAAGCTTATGATGCTTGAAGAAGATCAGGTAAAGGATGCTTTCTTTCGCGAGTTGTCTTTCGGCACCGGCGGCCTCCGCGGCAAGCTCGGCCTCGGACCCAATCGTCTGAATGTCTATACCGTCGGCAAGGCTACGCAGGGTCTTGCGGATTACCTTAACGGCACCTTTGAGAACCCGACGGTCGCGCTCTGCCGCGATACCCGTCACGGTTCCGAGGAATTCGTGCGCCGGGTGGCCGAGGTGCTCGCCGGCAACAACATCAAATCCTATCTGTTTGAGCGCGTCGAGCCCACTCCCGCGCTGAGCTTTGCCGTCCGCGAGTTGTGCTGCTCGGCCGGCGTCAACATCACCGCATCGCACAACCCCGCGGCATACAACGGCTACAAGGTCTACGGCTCCGACGGCTGCCAGATCACCGTCGAGACGGCGGAGGCCATCCAGGCGGCTATCGACCCCGTAGACTGCTTCGACGGTGTCAAGGCGATGCCGTTCGAGAATGCCTTGGATAAGGGTCTCGTAGAGTGGGTGCCTGAGAGGGTTCTCGACCGTTATCTCGATGAGACGCTCAAGGTATCAACGGGAGAGGACTGCTCGGGGCTCCGCATCGTCTACACCCCGCTCCACGGCGTCGGCCTGGAGTGCGTGTCCCGCGTCCTCGAGGGCATCGGCGTCGCCGGGGTCGCGACCGTCGAGGAGCAGTGCGTGCACGACGGCGACTTCCCGACCTGCCCGTACCCCAACCCCGAGGTACGCGAGGCGCTGAAGCTCGGGCTCGAGTACTGCGACAGGGTGAAGCCCGACCTGCTCCTGGCGACCGACCCGGATACCGACCGCGTGGGCATCGCCGTCCCGCATGCCGGTGAGTACAAGCTGCTCACCGGCAACGAGGTCGGCCTGCTGCTGCTCGACTTCCTTGCCAATAAGGCCGCTGAGGGCGGGCGTGAAATGTCCCGCGAGGTCGCCTGCACCACCATCGTCTCCGCGCCCATGGCCGATGATATCGCGAGCGCACTCGGATTCGAGCTGCGCCGTACGCTCACCGGCTTCAAGTTCATCGGCGAGCAGGTAGGCGTGCTGGAGTCCGAGGGCCGCGAGGGCGACTTCCTCATGGGCTTCGAGGAGTCCTACGGCTACCTCGCCGGCACCTCCGTGCGCGACAAGGACGCCGTGGTCGCCTCCATGCTCATCTGCGAGCTCGCCGCACATTGGAAGACGAAGGGGCTGGACCTCTACGAGGCCATGGAGCGCCTCTATGAGACATATGGCTTCTGGTCGAGTGCTCTTCTCGGTCAGGCATACGAGGGACCCAAGGGCTCGTCCGACATGTCCGCGATGATGTCCGGCCTCCGAGATCACGCTCCGGCGCAGATCGGCGGCACCGCCGTCGCGGAGCGTATCGACTACGCCAAGGGCGCGCCGATGCCCGTCGTCAACCCGACCGACGAGCCCCAGCGCCTTCCCGAGGCGGACGTCCTCGAGTTCAGGCTTATGGATGGATCGCGAGTCCTGTTCCGCCCCAGCGGCACGGAGCCCAAGGCCAAGGCCTACGTGTTCGCGAAGGGCTCCGACCGCGCAGAGTCCGAGTCCAAGCTCGCCGCGCTGGCCGCGGACGCCAAGTCAATCTTGGGAGGAACCCGATAATGATCCACCTCGTCCTGCTCTCCGGCGGCTCGGGCACGCGCCTGTGGCCGCTCTCCAACAGCACGCGCTCCAAGCAGTTCCTCAAGGTCCTGCGCGATGCGGACGGCAACCACGTCTCCATGGTCCAGCGCGTCTTCGGCCAGATCGGCGCCGTCGACGCCGACATCGACATAACCATCGCCACCTGCGCAAGCCAGGAGGAGTCGATCCGCCGCCAGGTTGAGGGCGACTACGCGCTGGTCCTCGAGCCCGAGCGCCGCGACACGGCGCCTGCCATCATGCTCGCGTGCGCCAACCTCGCGCTCGAGCAGGGCGCCGGCGAGGGCGACACCGTCATCGTCATGCCCATCGACAGCTACGCCGACCAGGCGTACTACGACAGCGTCGTCAAGCTCGACGAGGCCGTCCAGGCGGATTTCGCCGAGCTCGTCCTCATGGGCGTGGAGCCCACCTACCCCAGCGGCAAGTACGGCTACATCGTGCCCGCGGCGGGTGAGGGCTGGCCCCGCC
This sequence comes from Collinsella sp. LCP21S3_A9, assembly GCF_052118785.1. Lineage (NCBI taxonomy): Bacteria > Bacillati > Actinomycetota > Coriobacteriia > Coriobacteriales > Coriobacteriaceae > Collinsella > Collinsella sp. LCP21S3_A9. The sequence continues at coordinate 117,883 of NZ_JBQKGN010000006.1, forward strand.
GGGTCGAGCGCTTCACCGAGAAGCCCGACGAGGGGACCGCACGGGAACTCATCTCCCAAGGGGCCCTCTGGAACTGCGGCGTGTTTGCGTTCAGGCTCGGCTGGCTTACCGGCCTTACCGCCAGGTACCTGTCCTGCGACACTTTCGAGGAGTTCCGCTCACGCTATGCCGAGCTGACCAAGAACTCCTTCGACTACGAGGTCGTGGAGAGGGCATCGTCCATCGGCGCGGTCTCCTACGCGGGTGAGTGGAAGGACCTGGGCACCTGGAACACGCTGACCGACGAGATGGCGGACTACACCTCCGGCCGCGTCGTGGTCGATACCAAGACGTGCAAGAACGTCCACGTTATCAATGAGACCGGTTTTCCGATGGTCGTTGCGGGCATCTCGGACTCCGTTGTGGTGGCGACGCCCGACGGCATTCTCGTCTCCGGCAAGGAGGCGTCGGCCAACATCAAGGCCGAGGTCAATTCCGTCGCCGAGAGCCGTCCCATGTACGAGCAGCGCTCCTGGGGCGAGTACCGCGTCATCGACAGCAGCATCTTCCCTGACGGGGCCAAGGCGCTGACCAAGGAGCTGATCATCCGCGAGGGGAGTCAGCTCGACTACCAACGCCACATGCACCGCGGCGAGGTCTGGACGGTCATCTCCGGGACCGGCGAGGTTGTCCTAGACGGGCTGGTGCAGCAGGTTCGCGCTGGCTTCGTCGTACAGATACCTGCCGCAACTCAGCATTCGGCACGAGCACTCGGGGGAGATTTACACGTAATCGAGGTCCAGCACGGCGAGACGCTCGTTCAAGAGGACATTGAACGCTTCGACGATTTCTGGAAGGAATAGTGTGAGTTATATTCGTAAACATCCGAAGGTGGCTTTAGTTCATGACTGGCTCGTGAGCGAGGGCGGTGCTGAGCAGGTTCTTAAGTGCTTTCATGAAATTTGGCCTGATGCACCTATTTACACGCTTGTTTATAACGAAAAGAAAGCACCGGCTTGGACGCACGGGCTTGATATTCGCACAACTTATATCCAGGATTGGCCCGGTGGTAAGACTCATCATAAGTTTCTTCTGTCCTTCATGCCTAGGGCTTGGGAAGCTCTTGATCTTACTGAGTACGATCTTGTTGTTAGTTCGTGTGCAAGCTGCTGTAAGGGCGTCATTACTCGACCAGATGCCGTGCATATCTGCTATTGCCATTCGCCAATTCGTTACGTCTGGGATCTCTATTACGACTATCTCGAGGGCGCTTCTGCAATTAAGCGCGCCTTTATGCCAGCGATGATTCATAAAGTTCGGATGTGGGATTTCCAGGCAGCGCAACGGGTCGATTGTTTTGTCTCTAACTCTGACTACGTAGGCAGGCGCATTTCCAAATTCTATCGCCGTGAGTCCACGACGGTGTATCCCGGTATCCGTCTGCCAGAGGGTCCTGTCTCCGAGGAACGCGGCGACTACTATTTCATTCTCTCTCGCTTCGTAGGCTACAAGCGCGTTGATCTCGCGATCGAGGCTTGTAATAAGTTGGGCCGAAAGCTCATTGTGGCCGGCTCTGGCGGCGAAGAGGAACAGAAGCTGCGAGCAATGGCGGGTCCGACCGTTGAGTTCGTGGGTCGCGTCTCCGAAGACCAGCTTAACGAATATTATTCGCATGCCAAAGCATTTCTCTTCCCCGGAATTGAGGACTTCGGCCTCACTCCGCTTGAGGCTATGGCCGGCGGCGCTCCCGTCCTCGCTTACGGGGAGGGCGGCGCTTTGGAGACTGTGGTAGACGGGGAGACCGGCATGTTCTTCCATGAGCAGGACGCCGACTCGCTCGCGGCTTGTATCAAGGAATTCGAACGCCGGAGTTTCAGTGCCGCGGCCTGTCGCGCCCGCGCTGAGCAGTTCTCTACCGAGGTGTTCAAGGATCGGTTCGCTGATTTCTGTGACCGCACCCTCGCTGGCGAGATCGGGGAATAGATGCTTCTTCAGAACGTCGTCATAATCACGAATCAGGCGAGTACTATGGGTGGGGCCGAGAAGGTGGCGTGCCGTTGTGCCATTCTGATGGCCGAGCGTGGGTTCAACACCTATCTTTTTGCTGGCACGGGACCGGTATCTCCTGAACTTGTCCAGTCGGGTGTCCATGTAACCTGTCTTGAGGGGGAATACACTGCTGCCTCGGGACGGAACAAGATTGCCGCTGCGGCTCAAGGTTTTTGGAATGCCAGAGCAGGGCGCGAGCTCTCGCGTCTTCTTGCCGGGCTCGATCCCGCGAGCACCGTGGTGAACCTCCACTCTTGGACGCATACGATGTCGTCCTCGATTCTAGAGTCCGTTCGATGTGCTGGTTTTCCCCTGCTCATTACCGCTCACGACTATTTCCTCGCCTGCCCCAATGGCGGGTTCTATAACTATGTCGACTGGAAGCCGTGCGAGCTGCGTGAGTGCGGGCGCGAGTGCCGTCGCATTAACTGTGACAAGCGGAGTTTTGCCCAGAAGAAGTACCGTGTCGCCCGCTTCGATGTGCAGACGCGTATCCTCAGGAAGATGCAACCGATGCCGGGCATAATCTTTCTGTCGCGTTTTTCGGAGAACGTTCTGCGCGAAAGTATTCCCTTTACCTTTAGCTCTTATCGTGTAGACAATCCTATCGAGGCAGACTGGGATACTACCGTATGCAACCCGGACTATGACGAGCGACCCATCGATATGCTTTACGTGGGCAGGATCGACCCTGAGAAGGACTGTGCGCTCTTCTGTCGCGTGGCGAAGGCGGTTGGTGGCAGGGCTGTTGCGGTTGGTGACGGATCGCAAGAGTGCGAACTTGCTCGTAAATATCCCTGTGTTGAATTCGTTGGACGAAAGAGCGCTTCTGAGGTGCGTAATTACTACAAACAAGCGAAGTGCCTTGTATTTTCGTCCTCTTGGTATGAGACCCAGGGTCTTGTGCTACGTGAAGCCCAGATTACTGGATCTGTGCCTTGTGCTTTGAGGGGCGGAACAGCTGGCGAAGATTCCGTGCGCGATGGGCTTGATGGCATTGTCGTGCCTCATGATGATGAAAATGCCCTTATTGCTGCTGCGAAAAAAATAATTAAACGTGAAACAAACGATCAAATGCGCTCGGCGATTGCCGATCAAGATTTCACGCTGTATAGACCAGAGACGTTTGCGGTGCAGATGATTCAGATCTATCAGGATTTTCTTGCGACGAGGGGTGACAACTAATGACCCTACTTAAGTTCTTGTCAAACGCCTGGGAGGGCTTTCGGTGCCGTAGCCGTTCTCTATGGCTCAAGGGTTGCTATGGAAACGCTTTCTCATACGGTTCTCATTTGCGCTTCCGGAAAGACTTTGTTGTTCAAATAGGGGGGGGGGCGGCTCTGTGAGCATTGGTAACAATACGTTTTTCAATTCTGGCTGTTCCCTTAACAGCTTGAACTCGATAACCGTTGGAAATGACTGCATTTTCGGGGAAAACGTCAAGGTTTACGATCATAATCATGTGTTCTCTCTGGAAAATGTTCCGTACCGTAAGTCTGGATTTACAACCGCGCCCATTTCAATTGGAAATGATGTGTGGGTGTGCGCGAATGTTGTTATTTGTAAAGGTGTAAGTATTGGTGACGGTAGCGTCGTCGGAGCCGGTTGTGTTGTGCGAGCTGATGTGCCTGCGAATTCTATCTTGATGTCCGATGGGTCTTTCACGCCTATTGTGAGAAAGGCTTCATGAAGATGAAAGTTGTATTCGTTAGCAACTATATGGTTATTCACCAAAAACCATTTTGCGATGCCATGATTAAGTTGGTTGGGGTTGACAACTTCAAGTTCATTGCTTGTGAGGAACTTGAGGCGTATAGAAAGACCAGCGGCTATCTGGATATGAATGACGATCCGTGCGTAATCAAAGCATATAAATCTGAGGATGAAAAACAGCGTGCGCGCGAATTTGCAACCGAAGCAGACGTTGCAATTGTGACCATTAACTATTCCGAGTGGCTCCAGCTGAGAAGCAAACGGGAGGGTGGCTTAAATTTCGTTTACATTGAGAGACTGTTGAAGATCGGCCTATGGTATCGCTTTTTCCCGTATCCGAAATACAAGCAGGCTTGGGAAAACTGTCTTAAATGGCGCAATGATGAGCGCTTCCACATGCTGTGCGCATCCGCGTTTGGCAGTTCTGATTTGTCGCTATTTTTGCCTTCATTTCCTGTAAGTCGTTGCTGGAAATGGGGGTATTTTCCCCCGACGGAAGGCAGGTTTTCAAACGATGATGGCAAGCACGTTCGCAAGAAGCGCAACTCTATCTTATGGGTTGCCAGACTCATAAAGCTGAAGCGGCCATACCTGGCGATTCGGTTGGCCGAACGCCTTCGCAATGATGGCTACGAATTTAAATTGACCATGGTGGGCGGTGGTCCCATGGCCGATAAGCTAGCCGAAGCCATTCGCATTCGCGGCTTAGACGATTACATCGAACTTATGGGGGTGCTGCCGAATGATCGCGTCCGTGAGCTTATGCGTGAGTCGGAAATGCTGTTATTTACCTCTACGCGACGCGAAGGCTGGGGTGCCGTTCTTAATGAGTGCATGGCAGAGGGATGTACTCCTGTAGCTGCCAGCATGATTGGATCCGTACCTTTCCTTATTAGTCAGGGCGTTAACGGGTGCGTCTTCGATGATGCGAATGTCGATTCTATGGTTGAGCAGGTCGAGCGACTCCTGAGCAAGCCTCTGAATTGCGAATACATGGGTAATGAGGCTCGTAAGACTATTGCTGAGACGTGGAATGCGGAGGAAGCTGCACGAAGGTTTGTCGTGCTATGCAATACGCTGCAAGGCGGTGCAGTGGAGAGTCCCTTTGAGAATGGTCCGTGCAGTCGCGCTGAGATTATACGTGACAAGTGGTACTGCGAGTATGGAAGGCTTTCTTCATAGATGAGCAAATTTGCTTTTATAGTGCTGCATTACAAGGCACGGGAGGCAACCCTTGCTTGCGTTGAGTCAATATTGACTCTCGAAAAAGCGCAAGAAGATACCGTGGATATTGTGGTTATTGAGAATGGTTGTCACGATGGAATCGAGACATATCTTAGAGAGCATATTGATGCTGAGCTCATTGGCGATGTGTCTGTCGTTTTGAGTGAAGAAAACCTCGGTTTCGCACGCGGGAACGACTTGGGCTTTGCGTTTGCCAAGCGGGAGCTTGATCCAGATTTTTATGTCGTGTGCAACAACGATGTCGTATTTGCGCAAAAAGATACTTGTGCATCCATTGTTGATTCATACTCCGCTAGGCGCTTTGACGTGATGGGACCTGATATCTATAACCCGGTTTTGAATGTTCATCAGAGCCCGTGTGAAGCGAGGATGCCTGTATCTGATGACTATGTGCGAAGTCTTGAAGAAGGCTTCAGGCAGCGTTTAGCCGATTCCTATTCCAATGAACGTAAGCTTCGTTTGAAATATACGTTCATGGCGACAACGATGGGGCGCGCTCTCAAGCGCCTGAAGCTTAAACGCTCGAGCAGGGGTTGGGCTCAACCACAGGAGGGTGTTGAACTGCAGGGGTCTTGTGTAATTTTCTCACGCGATTACGCAGCGGAAATGGACTGGGCCTTTTGTCCGGACACATTCATGTACCTCGAAGAGCTTATTTCGCTTGTGGTGTCACAGACTCACGGTTTTAAGCATGTCTATGACCCGAGTATTCAAGTCGAGCATATGCACGGTGTTTCTACCTCGCTTGATCATCCTGATCAGGTAGAAAAACACAGGTTTTTCCTGAAGGAAAACCTGAAATCGGTTGAAGTATTGAAGAGATTGATTGGCTTAAGTTGATGCAACGAAACAACGAACAGGTTCAAAGTATGAAATACGCGAATATTTATATGGCGCTTGTATTTCTTGTTGCTTCAAAACTATTTGGTTTGGTTAATGTTGAAGGTTTATTCAATCTTTTGTTTTCTTCGAATGTACTGCTATTTTTGCTTTGTTTTGCTGGTGCGCTAGCTGTACTGCTACCCAGAAAAAAAGGTGGGTTAAAGGTATTTTGCTCCTATATTGGTAACTATTTTGGTTTCTTCTTATTTTCAGTACTATTTGTTGCGCTATTAACTTTGATTGAATTTCCTTTTGTTGATCGTTTTAGGGTTTTTGCTCGCTGTTGCTCACTGCTCACGTTATTCTTTGTCTTTCCTGCTATAGCGTATTGCAAGCAAGCGCCGAGGGGCATTATCGATTTGATGACCTTGTTCGAAAAGATTGCGTTTCTTGGTTGCTGTCTTTATATTTTAAACGCACTGGTTTTTCAAGTAACTGGCCGAATGATCTTTCCGGGTCAATCATTTCTTGGCGATTATGAACATGCGTCGGTGCGTTATTTTTTGGTGAGGCTTAGCGTCCCATCGATTTTCGATTTTACAACTATTTTTGCTTTCATAATGTTACTAACATCCGAAGGCCGCGATAGGCGAATGCATCTTGTTACATTTACTGTCGAATTTTGTGCCATTGCTTTTGTGGCGCAGTCTCGCGCTGAGATTGCAGCGGTCGTCCTATCTGTGTTCACGGCCTTTATTCTTCGCTTTGGGTATGAACATCCTTATTTATGCTTGAGCGCGGCTGGAATTGGCGTTTTGATCATACTCGCAATGACTGGCGTCCTCTCGAACATATTCGGCTTATTTCTGGTTAATGGAAACCTCGAGCAGAGTACATTAATTCGCGTCAATTCCACGCATTATTACTTATCCATATTTTCGCAAAACCCTTTAATTGGTTTTGGCTTTATTGCGGGGACTCCTTCTTATTACGGCGTTGAGCATGGGCTTTCAGGGCTTGCGTGGACTTCTGACGTCGGCTTTGTTGGTCAGCTTGCTCAATGGGGGGTCTTTTTTCTTATTTGCTACACTTTTTCGATTTTACGATCTATCTATGTCACTGTGGTGCATTGGGGATCTTCTCCAGTTCGGTTGAAGTGTCTTATGGCCGCCTTTCTTTGTTATATGGCGCTGACAAGCTATTCGTTGATTATTCTTAGCATTGTTGGCGGACTTTGTTTTCCTTTGTTTGTTGCAATCTATGAGTGCGTTTCTTATGAGTAATAACGTCGATTTTGCTCTCTTGGCATTGATGCTAATCGTCTGATCTGGAGCGCATAACTTCGCCAGATTTTCAAATTACTAGCGTGCAACGTTCGCGCTCAATAAGGCTGTAAGTGCATGATTGACTTTGGATGGTGTTTTCTGTGGGTAGATTATCAAAGCTATTTGAGACAAGTTTTATCAAGACGCTTCATTTTAACTTTCATTATTTTGGTTGGGGGGGGGCACGGCTTCCCGTGCTGGTTGCGAGGAATTACGTTTTGAGCGAGTTGCATGGGCAAGTCAACATTGTTAACCCTAGGCCTGGATGCATCCGCCTTGGCTACTCGTCGGTCGGCATCTACGATGCACGGTTTGATCGCGGTATTTGGCAATGCTCCGGCAAAGTTCTATTTGACGGGGGTGCCGTGTTTTCCCAGGGCTCAAAGATTAGTGTGGGAGCTGGTGGATTCTTGCGCGTTGGTGAAGGTTTCAAGAATATGGCTAACGGTGAGTTTGTTTGCCATGAGTCGATGCATCTGGGGTCTAATTCCTTAGTTAGCTGGGATACGTTATTCATGGACACTGATTTCCACCAGATTGACGGTAAGCCCGCGAGCGCTCCGGTAATACTGGGGGACAACGTCTGGGTCGGCTGCAGATGCATGGTGCTAAAGGGCGCTTCGGTGCCGAACGGGTCCGTACTTGCCGCAGGCTCGACGGTTACCAAGGATCTGACTCCGGAGAGATCGCTCTTTGGCGGCGTAAATAAGCTACTTCGTACCGGAATTGAATGGAATGAATGACAGCTGCAATTTGAGCGGCTAAGAACGGAAGGAAAAGACGGGATCTATGAAAGGCATTATCCTCGCCGGCGGGTCCGGCACGCGCCTGTACCCGCTCACGCTCGTGACCTCCAAGCAGCTGCTGCCGGTCTACGACAAGCCCATGATCTACTACCCGCTGTCCACCCTCATGCTGGCGGGCATCCGGGACATCCTGGTCATCTCCACGCCGACTGACCTCCCCAACTTCGAGCGCCTGCTCGGGGACGGCTCGCGCTACGGCGTGAACCTCTCCTACGCCGAGCAGCCGAGCCCCGACGGCCTGGCGCAGGCCTTCACGATCGGCGAGGACTTCATCGCCGGCGAGCCGTGCGCGCTCGTGCTCGGCGACAACATCTTCTACGGCAACGGCCTTTCGCGCCACCTGACGCGCGCCGTCCAGAACGCCGAGTCGGGCCGGGCCACGGTCTTCGGCTACCACGTGGACGACCCCGAGCGCTTCGGCGTCGTGGAGTTCGACGGCGAGGGGAGGGCCGTCTCCATCGAGGAGAAGCCCGAGAGCCCCAAGAGCTCCTACGCCGTCACCGGCCTGTACTTCTACCCGGGCGACGTCGCCGCCAAGGCCCACAAGGTTCAGCCCTCCGCCCGCGGGGAGCTGGAGATCACCACGCTCAACCAGATGTACCTGGAGGAGGGGACGCTGTCCGTCGTGACCCTCGGCCGAGGCTACGCGTGGCTGGACACCGGCACCATGGAGAGCCTGCACGAGGCCGCGGAGTTCGTCCGCGCCGTCGAGCACTCCCAGGACCTTCCCGTGTCCGTGCCCGAGGAGATTGCCTGGGAGAACGGCTGGATCACGACCGAGGGGCTCAAGGAGGCCGCCGAGGCCTACGGCAAGTCGGTCTACGGGCAGCACCTGAAGAAGGTCGCCGCCGGCGAGATCGTCAACAGCCCGCGCGAGTACTAATAGATTCAATGGGAGATAGAAACATGTCTGAAGAGCTCTTCGAGCCCAGGAACATCATCGTCACGGGCGGCTGCGGCTTCATCGGCAGCAACTTCGTGCACTACGTCGTGGACAACCACCCCGGGGTGCACGTCACCGTCCTGGACAAGCTGACCTACGCCGGCAACCCCGAGAACATCGCGGGGCTGCCCTCCGACCGCGTGGAGCTCGTCGTGGGCGACATCTGCGACGCCGCGCTTCTCGATAGGATCGTCCCCGGCCACGACGCCATCGTGCACTACGCCGCCGAGAGCCACAACGACAACTCCATCGCCGACCCGGAGCCCTTCCTGCGCACCAACGTCGAGGGCACCTTCCGCCTGCTGGAGGCCGTCCGCAAATACGGCGTCCGCTACCACCACGTCTCCACCGACGAGGTCTACGGCGACCTGGCGCTCGACGACCCGGCCAGGTTCACCGAGGAGACGCCGTATAAGCCGAGTTCTCCGTACTCGAGCACCAAGGCGTCCTCCGACATGCTCGTGCGCGCCTGGACCCGCACCTACGGCCTGCGCACGACCATCTCCAACTGCTCCAACAACTACGGTCCCTACCAGCACGTGGAGAAGTTCATCCCCAGGCAGATCACGAACATCGTCGACGGCGTTCGCCCCAAGCTCTACGGCCGCGGCGAGAACGTCCGCGACTGGATCCACACCGAGGACCACTCCTCGGCCGTCTGGGACATCCTGACCAAGGGCCGCATGGGGGAGACCTACCTCATCGGCGCCGACGGGGAGAAGAACAACATCACGGTCCTGCGCATGATCCTCGAGGCGATGGGCCGCGACCCCGAGGACTTCGACTGGGTCGCCGACCGCCCCGGCCACGACCGCCGCTACGCCATCGACTCCACCAAGCTGCAGCGCGAACTTGGCTGGAGGCCTGCGCACACCGACTTCGCCGAGGGCCTGAAGCAGACGATCGACTGGTACGTCGCCAACGAGGCCTGGTGGCGACCGGCCAAGGAGGCCACCGAGGCCCGCTACCGCGCCCAGGGGCAGTAGGAGGGGGAGTTACATGGCAGACATCGCATTCGAGAAGGACCTGAAGGTCACCGAGACCGGCATCGGGGGCCTGAAGGTCGTCGACCTCGCCGTCCACGGCGACTCGCGCGGCTGGTTCAAGGAGAACTGGCAGCGCGCCAAGATGTGCGCCCTGGGCATCCCCGACCTCAGGGTCGTCCAGAACAACATCTCCTACAACGACAGCCGCGGCGTCACCCGCGGCATCCACGCCGAGCCCTGGGACAAGTTCATCTCCGTCGCCCACGGCAGCGTGTTCGGCGCCTGGGTGGACCTGCGCGAGGGCAGCGAGACCTTCGGCAAGGTGTTCACGACCGTTCTGGATCCCAGCAAGGCCATCTACGTCCCGCGCGGCGTTGGCAACTCCTTCCAGGCCCTGGAGGACGGTACCGCCTACACCTACCTGGTGGACGCCCACTGGTCCCTCGAGCTGAAGAAGACCTACACGTTCGTGAACCTCGCCGACCCCGAGCTTGCCATTCAGTGGCCGATCCCGCTCTCGGAGGCCACCGTATCCGAGGCCGACCTCAACCACCCGTACCTTAAGGACGTCGTCCCCATGGCGCCCAGGCGCACCCTCGTCACCGGCTGCGACGGCCAGCTGGGCCGTGCGGTCCGCAGACTCGCCGAGGAGCGCGGCGTCGCCAGGGACTTCGACTTCTGCGACATCGACACCTTCGATATGTCCGACCCGGACGCCTACGCGCAGTACGACTGGTCGCTCTACGGCACCGTGATCAACTGCGGCGCCTACACCGCCGTGGACAGGGCCGAGACCCCCGAGGGCCGCGCGACCGCCTGGAAGGCCAACGCGACCGGGCCGGCGCTGCTCGCCCGCACCTGCGCCGGGCACGGCATCACCCTCGTCCACGTGTCCAGCGACTACGTCTTCGACGGCACCGAGGAGGTGCATACCGAGGAGGAGCCCCTCAGCCCGCTGTCCGTCTACGGCCAGACCAAGGCCGCCGGCGACATCGCCGTGGCCGGGTGCCCGCGCCACTACATCATGCGCTCCAGCTGGGTCATCGGCGAGGGTCACAACTTCGTGAAGACGATGAAGGGACTCTCCGACCGCGTCGCAGACCCGGACGACAGCCTTGCGCAGGTCACGGTCGTGGACGACCAGCTGGGACGCCTGACCTTCACGCGTGACATGGCGGCTGCGATCTTCCACGTGCTGGGGACGCACGCCCCCTACGGCACCTACGACTGCACCGGCTCCGGCGCCGTCAAGTCCTGGGCCGACATCGCCCGCGCCGTCTTCGAGGCCGCCAACGGCAACGGCGACAGGGTCGTGCCGGTCAGCACCGCCGACTACTACGCCGGCGCCGCCGGCCCCGTCGCCCCGCGCCCGGTCCACTCCGCGCTCGACCTGTCCAGGCTCGAGTCGGTCGGGTTCCACATGCCCGACTGGGAGGAAGAGCTGGGGGAATATTTGACTAGCTGAGGCACAAGCGATTCCGACCCTTCGACCGCATCTGGTTGTCGTACGTAGTTCGCTCAATTTTATTCATCTGTTATGCTGAATAAAATTGAGCGGCTTGTATTTCTTCGAGTTTAATAATTGAAAGGAATAATGAGCTTATATGCCTGCAACTAAAGTTACCTTTGTTCTCCCTGATATAGCTAGGACTGCTACTGGGGGAGCCAAGATGGTTTTCATTTATTCGAATTATCTTGCTTCTAAGGGCTTTGACGTCACGATTTGCTTCGATTGTCAATGCATGCTTCGTCAATTTCCTATACCCAGCTTTGTCCGTAGGATGGCATCACGTATGCTCGTTTGCCACAGACCAACTTGGTTTGATTTGAATCCAAAAGTTAAAAAGAAATGTATATTCAAGATTGATGATTCTACAATGCCTGAATCTGATCATGTTGTAGCGACATGGGTGGGATCGGCTCGGCCTGTTGCCTCACTTTCTTCCGCTAAGGGAAAGAAGCATTATTTTATTCAAGACTACGAAATATGGGATACTCCTGCGTCGGTCGTTGAAGATACATACAGGCTCGGAATGTCAAACATTGTGGTTAGCGACTGGCTGTTTAATATTGTTACGCATGCAAGCGGAATAGAACCTCGTAAAGTGAAAAACCCTATTGATGATAATATCTTTTATGCGGAAGCTTGTACAAGATATGAGCACGAAGTTGCTCTTCTTTACCACCCTGGTAGTCATAAGGGCTTCGCCGATGCTCTTGACGCGCTTATTTATGCTCACGAGCTTGTACCCGATTTAGTGGTCAATGTTTTCGGGGGGCCAAAAAGACCCGGGTGCCTTCCGGATTGGTGCCATTACACCCGCAATGCCAGCCAGGAACAACTTCGAAACATTTATTCGAGGAGCTCTATCTTTCTTTGTGCGACGGTTAACGAAGGCTTTGCTCTGACGTGTCCGGAGGCAATGTTTTGTGGGTGCGCGCTTGTATCGACCGACTTCCAGGGGGTTCACGAGTACGCTGATCCAACTTGTTCATTACTTTCTCCGGTTCATGACTCCGTCGCTCTTGGTATGAATTTAGTAAAGTTGCTGCTTGATCCAAAGGAGGCTCGCCGACTTGCTTCACTTGGTTCTGATTATGCAAAAAGGGAGTGCTCAATGAAGCGCGCACTCGAGGCTATTAATAGAGAGTTTGAAGTTGGCTGATGACCTGAACAAACTAATGTCGCACAGCAGCTTAAGAAAGGTAATTGTTTAGGAAATGAAAATCAAGGAAATGGCGAGCAACGCAGTAGCGGCATTTGTTTCGCAAGGGTTTAGTTTTTTGCTCAGCGTTCTAACTTCTCTTTTGGTTCCAAAAGTCCTAGGTGTAGAAGAGTTCGGCTATTGGCAATTGTTTCTATTTTATTCGAGCTATACCGGTTTCTTTTCGCTTGGAATATCAGATGGAATGTATTTGATAGAAGGTGGGAAAACTCGCGATTGCATTGATAAACGAAAAGTGAACTCCGCATTTTGGTTTGGAATTGCCTATGAGATTCCGTTGGCGGTTGCGATTGTTCTCGGGTGTTCGCTTGCGGGATTTGAAGAACAACGCCAGTTTGTTATAGTTGCTGCGGCTATTTTTGAGATAGTCTCGTTTGCTTGGAGCACACTTGGCTATGTATTCCAAGCAATGAACGAGACTAAGCTGTATTCCTTCGCCGTAGTGGTCAATAAACTTGCGTTTTTGGTTCCTCTCGCCGCTCTCCTTTTATTGCGTTGCGGTGATTTTCAGCCCTTTGTCGTTTTCTACATTCTTTCAAATTGTTGCTCGCTTGCGTATTGTGTTTGGAAGGGCCGCGATATTCTTTCAGCAGGTCTTTGGTCTCCTAGCGAAGCAGTTCGCACGGGTCTTGGTTATATACGTGTTGGAGTTAAACTCATGCTCGCGAATGTCGCTAGCATGTTGATTCTTGGGTTTGCACGTTTTCTAATTGATGCCGAATGGGGCATTGAGACCTTTGGCGAATTGTCTTTCTCACTTTCGTTGGTGAATTTCTTTCTTGCGTTTGTTTCTCAGGCAAGCATGGTGCTGTTTCCAGCTTTACGACAGAGCTCTGAAGTTGAAAGGCTTAAAGTCTATTCACTCATGAGGGAATCATTAACAATTCTGCTTCCTGCGGTATATCTCCTATGCTTCCCAATGATCTCGCTCATCGGGCTCTGGCTACCTCAATACAAAGAAAGCCTTCACTATTTTGTGTACCTCCTTCCACTTTGCGTCTTTGAGGGAAAGATGGACCTTTTGGGTACTACATTCTTTAAAGTGCTGCGCGAAGAATCAACTCTACTCAAAGTGAATATTATTACGGCTCTTTTGAGTCTCATTGGCTCTGTCGTCGGAGTTTATTTTATTCAAAGCGTAGACTTCGTCATTTGCTCGGTGGTGATTTCTCTCGGTTTTAGAAGCCTTGTCTCTGAAGCCATTGTCTCGCGAAAACTCAGCGATCAGAGGTCCTTTCTTTTTATTGGTGAAATTGTAGTTAGCGTTTGCTTTGTTCTGACGGGTTCATTCCTGCCTGCGGTTCCTGCAACTATTTGTTATGCAACTGTCTATGCTCTATACCTTTTACTATTTAAAGAGCCGACTCACAATGCAATTATCTCGATAAGGAAAATCGGTAAAGGCTTGCGCTAAATTGAATTCAGCGGACGCCTACACTATATGCGGTTAGCCGCGGTCGATCTCCTAGGCCAGGCGGTAGGGGCCGTCGTCCACCGATCGCGGGATCGCCGGGCCGGCGAGCGGCCACTTCTGCGCGGCCGCCCCGTTGGGCTCGTAGAGCCACACCCGGTTGCCCTCGGACGCGTCGGCGCCGCAGACGTCGAGCGCCAGCCCGGAGGCGGACGCGACCGTGTAGCCCGCCCCGCTGGCCGAGACGCGCCACAGCTGCGAGGCGGAGCCGTCCGCCTCGGCCAGCACCGCCGACCTCCCGGACTCGGTCAGCAGCATGCCGCCCGAGGAGATCCTGTACAGGCCGGTGGCGCCGTCGCGCTCGAACGTCAGCGCGCCCGCGCCCGACGACAGCGAGCAGCCCGAGTGTTTAGGGCAATCTGATTGTTGCTAGTGCGGCACCCATTCTTTTCATCTACGGAAACGAAAAATTTCAGAAAAGGCAAAGGCATGCCGACCAGCTAGGCCTACCGTTGCA